>JAQGOK010000139.1 GCA_028293645.1 Chthoniobacter sp. | reverse complement strand
GAAAGCGGCTCTACATCGGGTGAGCCGTTGCCTCAGAGCGTGTCATGCACTCATGGGCGTGCCAACGCCGAGGGCGTTGCATCAACCAGCCCAGGGTTGGCGCGACGGAGGAGCGCTTACCCTGGGTTCTCTCCGAAGAGCGCCAACCCCACAGGGGTTGAATCGAACGATCCCCGTGCAGAGATGCAACCCCCGGTGGCGCTCGGAACCGGCACAGCGCCTTTCCTGGTCCGATGCCGCACAACGCCGCCCAACGCGCGTCGCTTCCGAGACCGCCATGTACCCTCGTTCGCGCGATCAGCATGTGCGGAGTCCATTCTGCGCTGGTGAATGCTCCTGCGCCACAATCAAGCCGCCATGACCTTCGACCAAACCATCACGCTCACTGGCCGGATCGTGGAAGTGTTAGGCGTGGCGGTAATCGTGATCGGAATTGCGGTGGTTTCGCTGACTTATCTCCGACAACTCAGAGCCGGTGCCGACCGTGCTTATCATCAATATCGGCGCGGTCTCGGCCGGGCGATCCTACTTGGCCTCGAACTGCTCGTAGCGGGCGATATCATCAGCACAGTGGCTATCGACCCGAGTTTCACCAGCGTCGGCGTGCTGGCAGTCATCGTTGCGGTGCGGACGTTCCTGAGCTGGTCGCTGGAGGTCGAGCTGCAAGGCCGCTGGCCGTGGCAAGGCGGCGAGTCGATGGCTCCGACTGGGCGAAAGCCGCAGGACTGAGGGGTTCTTGTTGTCTGAGACCACCGGGTCCTTCCGCAGCTTGCCGCAGCTTTCCTCTGTGCCCAGTGCCTTGCGGTGGCGTTGATGAAACGCTTCGCCAGCAGGGCTACTCCAGCGGCTTGATGCGGATGTTCTTGTAGAAGATGGTGCTTTCGGGATCGTGCGCCTGAAGAGCGATGGTGCCTCCGTCTGGAGCCAACTTGTTCTTTCCCTGCTCCGGCGTGAAAGCGTTGACCAGCACTTTGCCGTTCACGGACGACGTGATCTTCCCAGCCTCGACGCGGATGACATAGCTCATCCATTTGTCGTCCTCGAACGGCTCCTTGTTGTCCACCAACCCATATAACCCACCGGTCTTCCTCCAATCACTGTGGGTGTTATTCACCTGAATCTCGTAGCCCTTGGACGGCCATCCGGACTCCTGGAGTACGGTGCCAATGTAAACGCCGCCGTTCGAGTTGGATTTCGTCATCACGTCGAGGCGCAGTTCGAAGTTCTTGAACTTCGCCCCTTTGAAGTCGCCGGTGTAAAAGGCATGAGCACGGTTGCCTTTGGCCACGATGGCTCCGTCCTGCACCGTGAATGACTCGGGCTTCTCGACAACCTTCCAGCCCGCGAGCGACTTGCCATCGAACAACAAAGTAAATCCCTCCTCCGGCTGGAAGGCTTGCTCTGCGGCAGAGACGGGATGGGATAACACCAATGCGGCTGCAACCAAGGCGGTTCGGAGGAGGTTCATGTGGAGCAAAGTAAGGTCGGCGCGCCCTGACAGGTCAAGCGCCAGGGGGCGGTGTGATCCCGTTCATCCCGGGACCAGTGCGAAGTGAGTGCTCGGAAATGTAGGCTGGATCGATGCCTTCCCGACAGGCCGACAACGGCCGCGCTCAAGGTTCGACGAGTGGGCTGCACCTGACTCATACCCTTTCCGATGGCTGACCCTGCTCCTTCCGGAATACTCCCCGCGCGCCGATCAGGACCGCGCTGGTGGCCACTTTGGCTCCTTTGCACGGCCGAGTTCGCCTGGCTGCTCTGGGTGTGGCAAGGGCCGGCCATTCAACGTCAGGAGCAGGTGCTCAGGACCGGCGGAGGACTGCTCGTGGGATTCGTGCTCCTGGTCGTCTGGCTGCTGGCTTGGTCGCGGCTGCGTTGGAAGGTCCGCCTCGGAGCTCTCCTCGTCTTGTTTGGAGCAACCGCGCTGCCAGCCGTGTTGTTTCGCGTGAGCGGAGTCACCGGTGATTTGGTGCCGGTGGTCACCTGGCGGTGGAAAGCTGCCTCGCTCCCGACGCCGCGACCCCCGCAGTCCGCACCGGCGGCGCATGGCTCAAAAACGAGCGGCGTCCAGCTGCCTGCTGACTTCGCCGGGTTCCCGCAGTTTCTCGGGCCAAACAGGGACGGCGTCATTCCGGGACCTCCACTCGCCCGCGACTGGAAAGCCGAGCCACCGCAGCTCCTCTGGCGCCTTGCGGTTGGCGAGGGTTACTCCGGATTTGCGATCGCCGGCGAACGGGCGATAAGCCTCGAGCAGCATGGCGAGAGCGAGGTGGTGGTCTGCCGACACGTCCTCTCCGGCGCCACGCTCTGGCGACACGAGCATCCGAGCCGATTCGAGAACTCACTCGGGGGAATCGGCCCGCGCACGACGCCGACCGTGGTCGGTGAACGCGTCTTTGCGCTCGACGCAAAAGGAACGCTGCGCGCCCTGGATCTTTCCAGCGGACGCCTCCTTTGGCAGCGCGACATCCTCGCTGATGCCGGAACCAAAGCGCCCGAATGGGGCCTCGCCGGATCGCCGCTTGTTGTGAACGATCTGGTCGTCGCGCATCCGGGCGGCACCGGCCACTCCCTGTCAGCCTATCGCACCGACACCGGTCAACCCGCTTGGGCGGCGGGCGATTCCCGAGCCGGTTACAGTTCGCCACAACTGGTCACTCTCCTCGGCCAGCCGCAAATCGTCATCTTCAATCATGACGGAGTCGCCAGCCACGCACCGGCCGACGGCAAACTCCTCTGGACCTATCCATGGACGAACGCCGCGCAGCACGTCACCGATCCGCGCGTCGTTGCTCCGAACCGCTTCGTCGTCTCCACCGGCTACGGCGCCGGCGCCGACCTCGTGGAGCTCTCACGCGATGCGCAGGGCGTGTGGAAGACGAACCGTCTGTGGCATTCGCAACGGCTCAAATCAAAGTTCGCGAGCCTCGTCGTGCGCGAGGGATTCCTCTACGGCCTCGACGACGGCCGGCTCACCTGCATGGACCTCGCCAGCGGCGAACCGCGTTGGAAAGGCGATCGAATCGGCCACGGACAGGTGCTCCTCGCCGGCGACCTGCTCGTAGTCACCGCCGAGAACGGCGAGGTGATCCTGCTCGAAGCCACTCCGGATGCGGCGCGGGAGCTCGGACGTTTTGCCGCACTCTCCGGAAAGATGTGGAATCCGCCGGCCCTCGCCCCCCCGCTGCTCATCGTGCGCACCGAAAAAGAAGCCGCCTGTTACCGGCTGCCACTCGCCAAAGGGAAATGAATCAGCGCCTCGCGGGCAGGTGCCTTCCGAGAATTGACCAAGCCGTGTGCGCCCGCTCCTCGGCCCGCAAGTCTTTGAGCAAGCGCGTGAAGGCATGCAGACGAATCTCAAAGGGATTACGCTTCATCGAGAGCTTGAACTGAATCCTCTCGTCTTCCACGGCGACGAACAATTCAGTCTGCGCTTTGTTTTTCAGCCAAACGAAAGCCTCTTTGAGAAGAGGCCTCTTTCAGAAGGACGATCAGGCGGCCAGTTTGAGCTTGAGTGAGCATGTAGATTCTGAATTTCCAACTTCTGCCATTCGCGGCAGTGGCAGGTCGAGAGTCGAGCGGGCACGGACGCTCTGTGAAGTTTTAGGCCGTCGTCGTCGGCAACTTATCGGCTCCGCGGAGTTTCAGTCCCTCGGCGAGCACGAGGGAGACTTCGCCAGCTCTGCCGTGGGCACGCGCGGAGAGTGCATGGGTGGAAGCCTCAGGGCAAGCGGCCGGGGCCGCTGAGTCACACCGGAGACGCTACGATGACGCGACGGACGAAACGCCAGCCCCGCTCGCGGCCGACTCATTCTGACGCTGCCTCAGCGGCACGCGAAAGGTTTCTCCCACTCCGACCGCGAGCAGGCGATGCGGCTCATTGGCAAACGCGGCGCGGATTCTGTGGCCGGGTTCATTCATCGGTTCATCGCTCAGCTTGAAGGTCTCGTGATGGATGGGCACGAAGCTCCGGGCGCCGGCGGCGCGGGCCATGGCGGCGGCTTGTTCCGGCGTGCAATGCGCGCGAATCCACGGGTCGTAAGCGCCGATCGGCATGAGCATCAGATCAATCGGGCGCCGCGGATCGTAGAGTCGC
>JAQGOK010000105.1 GCA_028293645.1 Chthoniobacter sp. | reverse complement strand
TCGACTTTGAAGCGCTTCAGCGGCACCTCGCTGCGCCGCTCCAGCACCGTGATGTCCGGCCCGGCATTGAACACCACGTTCTTATTCTCCACGCGCTGATACGTGATGTTCGTCACATTCGTCGTCTCGTTGATGATCGTCACGTTGCGCTCCGGCTCGACCACGCGGTCCACGTAAGTGTCGTCGCCGAACTTCTGCACCGGCACGAACGTGTAAGCGCTCGGTCCGATGTCGTAATAACTGTCCACCGCGGCGGTGAACCCCGAGCCGGAATGCGCTTCCGGCGGCAGCGGCGCCCAGCCGACGTAATCATCGCTGCGCCGCCACGCCACCCATGCCGGCGCCCATTCCGAACCCGGCACCCAGATCCAGCCGAGGCGTTTCGCTTTCGCCCAGCGGCCGTAGTGATACGTCGCCCAGCCGAACCGCTCGTTCGCCGCCCACGTCCAGCCGTATTCAGTCCAAACCCACTTGCCGTCGGTGTAAGGCCGCCAGCGCGGATTCGAAGCGAGTCGCGGCTTCCAAACGAAACCGTAAGGATCGAGCTCGATCCAATCGCCGTCGGGATCGAGTGCATCGTAGAAAAAATCGAGCTTCTGTTCGGCGCGAGCCTGCCGATCCGCGTCCCGCGCCGCTTCGTCGGCCGCCCGTTTTCTTTCGGCTGCGAGCCGCTCCCGCTCCTTCGCAGACTGCTGTTGTTCCGCGCGGCGTTGCGCATCCGTCAGCTTCGCCCGGTCCCGCTCAAGTGCGTCGCGTTCCGCCCGAATCTTCTCCCGCTCCGCGTCCGTTTGCGCAGCCTGCAACGCCGCTTCTCGATCCGCCAGGCGTTGCTCCGCGTCGCGAATTTCCAAAAGCCGTTGCTCGTCGGCCTGACGTTGTTCCTCGCGGAGCCGCTCAGCAGCTTGATCTTCAGCCCGCGGCTGCCGATCGCAGGCGGCGGAGAGGAGAACGATGGCAGCGAAAAGCAGACGAAACGTTTTCATGGTGAGCTTCCTCGGACTGAATTGGCGCGCGGGCATTCATCCATTTACCATCGGCGTGCCGGGCGTGAGAAGGCGCGTCCTGTCCGACTACGCTGCGCCGTCCGCGGTCGCGAACTGCTCGCTGTGCAAATCACCGCGCTTGCCGAATGCCTCTGCGACGCTCGGCACCGGAGCGGGATTGCTCGAGCCGAGCACATCCTGCTGTTCGCCGGATTCGTCGCGTTTGCTGAATTTCACACCAACAAGTTTCGAGACGCCGTGCTCTTCCATGGTCACGCCGTAGAGCGCGTCGGCGCGCGCGATGGTGCGTTTGTGATGGCTGATCACGATGAACTGCGACTGGCCGACGAACCGGTCGAGGATCTTGATGAAGCGCGAGATGTTCGACTCGTCGAGCGGTGCGTCCATCTCATCGAGCACGCAGAACGGCGACGGCTTGACCATGTAGATCGAGAAAAGCAACGCGACCGCGGTCATGGTGCGTTCGCCGCCGGAAAGGAGCGTGATCGACTGGAGCTGCTTGCCGGGCGGACGCGCGATGATGTCGATGCCGCTCTCGAGCGGGTCGCTTTCATCGGTCAGCACCAGGTTCGCTTTGCCGCCGCCGAACAGTTCCGTGAACATCTCCTGAAAGTTCACCCGGATCTTTTCGAAGGTGTCCGCGAAGAGCGTGCGCGTGGTCTGATTGATCTTTGCGATGACTCCGAGCAGCTCTTCCTTCGAGTTCGCGAGATCCGTGTTTTGTTTTTCGAGGAAAGCGTAACGCTCTTCGAGTTCGTCGTATTCCTGGATGGCGTCGATGTTCACCGGCCCCATCGAATCAATGCGCGAATCAAGCTCGCGAACCATCGCATCGACGCGTTCCCAATCGATCGCAAACGCGTCGTCCACCGGCTGGACATCAGGCGTCTCGCCTGACCCGGTGGGCTCCGATTCGTCGGGCGAGAGGCCTGGCTTCCGCTCCTCTTCGGACTCGTTGCCGCCCCCCCGTTGCTGCCGTTTCACGTGATCGCGAATGGCCACGCGCAGCCCGTGGAGATCCCGCTCAAATTCGCGCAGATCGATTTGGTAACGCTTTTGAATGTGCTCCGTGAGCGCGCCGAGTTTCATCTCCAGCTGCGAGTGCTTCACCTCGACTTTGCTGCGCCGATCGTGCGCTTCGTTGAGTTGTTGACGCAGGGCGCGGAGGCCATTCGTGAGCTCCTCAACCGCTGCGGCCATTCCCGCACGTTCCTCGATCAGCGCCGACACCGCGGCTTCGCCTTCACCGACCTGCCCGCGCAGACGCTCCAGGTTCACTTCGATTTCAGCGTTCTCCGCGAGCATGCTTTCGGCGCGCTGCTCGTAGCTGGAAATATCCTGCTGGCGCGCGGCAATCAGGTCCATCAGCTCGGTGATGCGAGCCTCCATCGGCTGGCGCTGATGATGCAGCGATGAATGCCGCTGCCGTTCCGTCGCGACTTTGATTTTCAACTCGTTGAGTTCGTCGCTGAGTTCGCCCTCGCGAGCGCGCAACACTTCGAGCTGACTCTGCGCCTCGGAACGGCGCGCCTGCAACTCGTCGAGCTGTTGCATGTGGCCCGCGGTCTCCGCTTCCAGGCCGCCGAGTCGATCCGCCGCTTCGCTGTGGCGTGCTTCGCTGCTCGCGCGTTCGCCTTCGAGATTCTGTTGCTTGCGCTCCGCGTCTTTCGCGTCGCGCTCCAGCATTGTGAGCTGCCCGCGTAGCGTCGAGACGAGCAGGTTGGCGTTCTGCTTCTCCTCGCGAGCTTCATCGAGCCGCGCCTGCGCGGTCTCGATCTCGGCGAGCAGATCGTTGCGCTGCTGGTTCAAGCCTTCCAGCTGCGTCCGTAGAAGCTGCGCTTCGGACTCGAGCCCGTTGATCTGGTTTTTGCGCTGCAACACGGAGTTCACCGCTTCGCCGGTCATGCCGCCGTGCAGGATGCCGTCGCGGGTCAGCAGTTCGCCCGCGAGCGTCACGATCGCCGAACCGCGTTGCATCGGGAAGAGCCGGATCGCCGTCTCCAGATTCGGCGCGAGCACGGTGTGATTGATCAGCCGCTCGACCAGCCGCTGCACTTCGGGCTGCGGTTTGATCTTGTTGATCAGCCAATCGACCGCGCCGTCCGGAAGGGTCAGCTCTTCGGACTGATGTTCAAAGTGCCGATCGAGTTCGCGCAAGGCGAGCGATGCCTTTCCGAGCTTCTTGCTGGTCAGCGTCTTGATCACCGACTCGGCGATCATCGCGTCTTTCATGACGATCGCCTGCAAGTTCGCGCCGAGCGCCGCTTCCACCGCGGTCACGTATTCCGCCGGCACCTCGATGTATTGTGCGAGCGCACCGAGCACCGCGGGCTTGAAGAACTCCGGATTGTCGAGGCCGCGCAGGACCGCCTGGGTCCCTTCGGAGAAACCTTCGCCGCCCTCATTCAAGGCGCGCAGCACCTCCAGCTTCGAGTCCTTTTCGGCGAGCGTGCGCTGAGTCTCGCGCACCTCGCGGTCGATCCCGGCGAGACCGCTCTGCGTCTCCCGCAACTGCGACTCGGCGTCGGTGAGTTGCACCGTGCGCAGTTCCAGATCGGCCGTGGCGCGCTCGAAATCGTGCTGTGTCTGCCGGAGTTGCTCGCTGGATTGATTGAACGCAAACGTCATCTGCTCGAGCTCGTGCGCCAGAATGCTCAGCCGCGCCTCGGCGCCGTCGCGTTGCTGCGAGACGCTCGCCATTTGCCCACGCAGACTGCTCACCCGGCTCTCGATGCGCGCCGCTTCGTTCGCCACGCTCGAGATCGTCCGTTCGGCTTCCTGCCTCTGACCGGTGACCGCAGCGGTGGACGCCTGGAGTTCTTCCATCACGCGCAACTCGCCCGCCAGCATCGCGGTGATTTGCGCGAGCTCCGAATCCGTGTCGCGCAACTGAGTTTCCGCGATGCGGAATTTCTCTTCCGCCCCGGCGACATCGGCGCGGTAGCGATCCACCAGTCCTGAGAATTCCTCCGCACGCTCCTGATTGAAAAGGATGCGGCTCTCGTGATTCGAGATGCGGGAACGCAAATCATTCACCGACTGCCGCGCGGTGTTCAGGCGCTGCTCCATCTCTTCCAACGCCGCGCGTTGCACCGATACCGCGCTCTCTTCCCGCTCCATCTCTTCCTCACACTCGGTTTGCCGCGTCGCGAGTTGCTCGAGTTCCGTGGTGGCGGCAGTGCGCTGCTCTTCGAGCGAATCGAACTGCCGCTTCGCCGCATGCGTTTCGAGCATCTTCAAGTCGCCGATCAGCGACTGATAGCGGCGCGCTTTTCCCGCCTGGCGCTGGAGTGAACCGATCTGCCGCTTCACCTCCTTGATGATGTCCGCGAGCCGCAGGAGGTTCGCTTCGGTCGCCTCCAGCTTCCGGAGCGCTTCCTTCTTCTGGCTCTTGTATTTCGTAATGCCCGCGGCTTCCTCGAAGATCGCGCGCCGATCCTCCGGACGCGACGAGAGGATCATGTCGATCTTGCCCTGCTCCATGATCGAATACGCCGAGCGGCCGATCCCCGTATCCATGAAGAGCTGCTGAATGTCGCGGAGCCGACACGGCGTGCGGTTCAGCAAGTATTCGGAGCCGCCGTCGCGAAAGACCCGGCGCGTGATCGTCACGTCGTGCCAGTCGAGGCCGAGCTGCTCCTCGCACTCCGAAAAGGTCATCGACACTTCCGCCATCCCGACCGCCGCGCGCGAGTCGGTCCCGCTGAAGATCACGTCCGCCATTTCGCCGCCGCGAAGCGCCTTCGCCGACTGCTCGCCAAGCACCCAGCGCATTGCATCGAGCACGTTGGACTTCCCGCAGCCATTCGGCCCGACGACGGCCGTGACCCCACGGTGAAACTCCATCTTCGTCTTGGGAGCGAACGACTTGAAACCGAAGAGTTCGAGCGATTGGAGATACATTGGGGGTGGCTGGTAGTTGGTGAAAGTTTTGGCCGGACTCGAAGCGAAGCGGGCGCAGGACGCGAAATCGCGGCGAGGATGCCGCGGGCCGTGACGACCGGCAAGCGCTATTTGGAGCGTTGTGAGGAGGAGAGCACCACAAGATGTGGTATATTCCGCGCAAGTCCCTTTCAGCCGTTCCCGGTGTCCCTTCGGTTTTCCGTAATGCGGACGCCTCAGCCAGCGGGGGCATTTAGGACACGCGGGAGCAAAGAAAACCCGTTGACGCAGCGGCGCGCGCTCCATACCGTCGCGCCACTTTCATCAAGAGTGACCGAGGGTTCTGGCCCGTTGAAGTCACGGCAACCGCCCGATGCTTTGTTCGCAAAGCGTCGGGGACCAGGTGCCAAATCCAGCTCGGATTGCGCATCGCGGCGAATAGCTGCGGGGCGCCGCCCGGGGAAGATGAGAGGGAAAGTTGCCCCAACGCGCAAGTTTTCCATTCTCGTCGGCAGTGATGATCCAGGGGGATCCTTGGTGAAAGCGAAACGATTATGGACAAACCTTCGCCTTACTTCTCGAACCTGAAATGCCGCGAGTGCGGCCGCCTGTATCCGAAGCAGGCCATCCATGTTTGCGACTTCGACTTTGGCCCGCTCGAGGCGGCTTACGACTACGAGGCAATCCGCCCGGTCCTGACCCGCAAAGCCATCGAGTCGCGCCCGCATTCGATGTGGCGATATCGCGAGTTGTTGCCGATCGACGGCGATCCGACCGTTGGGCAGCAGGTCGGATTTACACCGCTGGTCAAAGCGGATCGGCTCGCGAAAGCGCTCGGGATTCGCGAGCTCTATGTGAAGAACGACACGGTCAATTACCCGACGTTGTCCTTCAAAGATCGCGTCGTTTCCGTGGCCCTGAGCCGCGCTTGCGAACTCGGCTTCCGGACGGTCGCCTGCGCTTCGACCGGCAACCTCGCGAATTCCGTGGCGGCCAATGCCGCGAGCGCTGGTCTGAAGAGCTACGTGCTGATTCCTGCAGATCTGGAGCAGGGGAAAGTGCTCGGGTCCCTGGTTTACGGCACCAATGTCGTCGCCATTCACGGCGCTTACGATCAGGTCAACCGGCTCTGCTCGGAGATCGCTGGGAAGTACGGTTGGGGTTTTGTGAACGTGAACCTGCGTCCGTATTACGCGGAAGGCTCCAAAACGATGGGCTTCGAGATCTGTGAGCAACTCGGCTGGAAGATCCCGCGGCATACCGTGGTGCCGATGGCGTCCGGGTCGCTGCTCACCAAGTTGCACAAAGCCTACGGCGAATTTGCGAGGCTTGGGCTCGTCGAAGACACGGGCTTCAGCGTCCATGGCGCGCAGGCGACCGGATGTGCCCCGATTTCGCACGCCATGAAGCGCGGGACCGATCTCGTGAAGCCGGTGGCCAAGCCGGACACCATCGCCAAATCACTGGCAATCGGTACGCCGGCAGACGGTTACTACGCCATCCACGCGATGAAACAGACGGGCGGTTCCGCAGAGGACGTCACCGATGAGGAAGTGGTCGAAGGCATTCGGCTGCTCGCGGAATGCGAAGGCATTTTCGCCGAGACCGCTGGCGGTGTGACGACGGCGTGCGCGAAGAAGCTGATCGAGTCAGGGAAGATCCCGCGTGATCAAAGTGCGGTGCTTTGCATCACCGGCCACGGCCTGAAGACGCAGGAGGCAATCATCGGCAAGTGCGGCGAACCGCGGTTGATCAATCCAAGCCTTCGCGAGTTCGAAGAGCAAATCTACAGCAAGGACGCCGCTGCGGATGCCGTTGCCGCCTAAACAGCGCGTCCAAGCCGCTCCACTTTTCCGATAACCCACCACCACCGACTTCTCTCCTATGGCCAGCATCCGTATTCCGACTCCGCTCCGCAAACTCACCAACGAACTCGAAGTCGTGCAGGCTTCCGGCGCGAACGTCGGCGAAATCCTGACGAATCTCGAGAAGGCATTCCCCGGGCTCAAGGAGCGGATCTGTGATGAGCAAGGGAACGTCCGCCGTTTCGTGAATGTGTTCATCAACGATGAAGACATTCGGTTCCTCGACGAGCAGGCAACCGCGGTGAAGGACACCGACGAAATCAGCATCGTGCCAGCGATCGCGGGCGGTTAGCCGCGTGGCGTTCATACGATTTCTAATCCAACATTTCTCCGGCGCCGTTCGTTAAACAAAACGCTGGTCTTCTCTCTCGCCGCTCAATCTCCATGGCTTCCGAAAACTCGCGTTTGTGGCTTACCTATCCTTCCAAGCTCGTCACGCGACCGGTGCTCTGGGAACTCGGGAAAAACTTCGAGCTGATCACGAATCTGCGTCAGGCCAGCGTGACGGACGAGATCGGGATCGTATCACTATCGCTCACCGGCGAACGCGAGGAAATCAAACGCGCGATTGCGTGGCTCGAACAGCAGGGGATCAAAGTCGAGCCGGTGGAGATCAATACGATCGAGGGATAGTTAGGTTAGGTGAGGAGGCAAGATGGCCAAAGGTGATTCGATTTGGGAAGCGGCTGAAGGATCGAAACATCTGACGGACCTGGTCGAGGAATCGATACAGCTTGACGGCGAGGCTTACGAAACGGCCCTCCAAGGTGGGCTGGAGCATGTTGTCGAACATCTCGCACGAGCGTGGCACTTCCGGCGGCTGACGCGGCAGGAGGTCAGCGAATTGGACGAGGACACATTTTGGCGTCTATCCAACTCGATCCCGAATCTCGCGATGTGCTGGGAGCTCGTGCTCCCTGAATGACCCGTCGGTGGCTGCGCACCGCTAAAACTTCACCGGCGGTGGCGGCTCCAGCTTGATCGTCGAATCGACGATCGTCTGCTGTTCCATCGGCCGCACCGGTTCCGCGCGGCGCACCTCGATCGCTGGTTCACCGGATCCCGGTGCCGGTGCGGGCACGTTTGCAGAGCTGTCCACGGGCGCGGTCGCGCCGCTGAGCTTTTTCATGGCGATGACGTTGTTGGTCGCCTGAATGGAATTGTAAGGATCGTCGCCGATCACGGTCGGGCCTTTGATCTGCACGGGCTCCACCGCTTTCACATCGACGGCCAGTGCTGCACGCGGCCATTGACCAGCGCCCGTCCCCGGATCTTGAACCAGGCTGCGCGTGCTGGATCCATGCACATCGCAGCCGTCTTTTGGCGCCTGCGCCTCGGTGGCGATCTCAAAATAGGTCGTCCGACGCTGCGACTTCTCTCCGCCGTCCCTGGCTTCGACCGGCTCGAAACATTTGTCCGTCGCGAGTTTGCCGGAGGCAGTGCAAATCTCGCACTTGATCATGCCTCGGGGTTGAGAGATCTCGGCCGGTTTGTAGTCCGCAAAGGTCGCTTTCATCACATTAGCCCAGATCGGCAGCACGACCTGATTGCTGAAGGCGCCGCGGTAGATCGGCTTCGGTTTGTCGAAGCCGGTCCAGACTCCGCAGGTAACGGCGCGGCTGTAGCCGACGAACCACGTGTCGGTAAAGTTGTAGGCTGTCCCGGTCTTGCCGCCGAGCGGCAAGCGTTTCACCGCAAGATCGGTGAATGTGCGATCCGCTGTGCCGCGATCGAGCACCTCCGCAAGGCAACTATGGACCTCGAAGGCGGTCGTTTCCTTGAGCACGCGCGTGGTGGAAGTCTTCGCCTGATAAACCGTCTTGCCGTCTTTGGCTTCGATTCGGTTGATGATGAACGTGCGATCGGGCCGCATGCCGCCGTTGGGGAAGATGGTGTTTGCGAGCGTCATTTCGAGCAGCGTCACCTCGCTGCTGCCGAGGAATGTCGCCGGGAACGGTCGCATCGGGCTCTCGATGCCTGCTTTTTTGACCAACGCAGTCACGCGATCCAGCCCCGTGGACATCCCGAGGCGCACCGTGGCGGCGTTCTTGGATTTCACCAACGCGGCACGCGCGGAGATCGCGCCCTCGTATTTATTGTCCACGGTCTCGGGTCCCCACTCACCGAGGATGCCTGTCGTGCCGCCGATCATGACCTGCCGGTTATCGATCACGGTGTCCTGCACCACAGTTCCCGGGAACATCCCTTTTTCAAAAGCCGCCGCGTAAACAAACGGCTTGAATGCCGTGCCTGCAGGCCGTTTCGCCAGCACCGCGCGATCATATTCGCTGTGCTTGAATTCACGGCCGCCGATGAGTGTCAGGATCGCGCCGGAACTGTTGTCGAGCACCACCACGGAGCCTTGCAGATAGTCTGGCATTGGGCGCGGCTCGGCTCCCGAGTTGGTCTGCTTCCGTTCGGAAGCTTTGAAGAGCTGATCGTACTGCGCAAAGGTCTGGTGCTCGTAACCTTCGCGCCGCTCGATCGCGGCAAGTTGATCGCGCATGGCCTTCTCCGCGTGCTTCTGCAGCTCGCCGTCGATCGTGGTGTAGATCCGGTAGCCATCGCTGATCGCTGAATCGCGTCCGAATTGTGCGATCACCTGCTGCGCCACGAGGTCGAGCGCGTACGATTCCTGAGAAACGCGGGCGCGGTTTTTGACGATCAAGTCTTTCGCGAGCGTCGCGTCGCATTCATCGCGCGTGATCTGCCCGAGTTCGACCATCCGCCCGAGCACGAAGTTGCGTTGATCCAGGCACGCCTGCCGGTTGCGCCATGGCGACAGGTTATTCGGACTTTTCAGCAAGCCGGCCAGCGTCGCTGCTTCCGAAAGATCCAAATCGCGCGCGTGCTTGCCGAAGTAAGCGCGCGCCGCCGCTTCCGCTCCGTAAAGGCCGGAGCCGAAGTACACCCGGTTCAGGTAGAGCTCGAGAATCCGCGCTTTGTCGAAGCGCTTTTCGATCTCCTTGGCCACGAACATCTCGAGCAGCTTCCGGCTGTAGGTCCGGTCGTTGCTTGGGAGATCGTCGGGGAAGGAATTCCGAGCGAGCTGCTGCGTGAGCGTGCTCGCGCCCTGCCGCGTCTTCCCTGCCTGGTAGTTTTTTACCATGGCGCGGAGGATCCCGTAGTAATCGACGCCCTCGTGCTGGTAGAAGCGGTTGTCTTCCGCGGCGATCACCGCCTGCTGCAGAGTGCGCGCGATTTCATCCATGCTGACCTTGTCGCGGTTTTGGATGAAGATGCGTCCGAGCACCTGATTGCGCCGGTCGTAGATGACGCTCGCCGATTCCATTTCCTGAAGCTGCTCGTAATCCAGCAGCGCTGCGCGCCTCTCCCATTCACGCTTTTCGATCATCAGCCAGATCGTGATCGCAATTCCCGCGATCAGCAGGAACGAAGCGGAGGCGAGGAACCACGCGCGGCGATAGAATGGCAGTCGAGGAGGCGTGTAGTCCCACATGGGCGAAGGCCGCTTTTGGCGGGGCTCTAAGTCCCACGAATCGGGAGGTGGCGCAATCAAAAGGAAGAGGGTCGAAACACCTCACTGGCCCGCCTAAACTCGCGCATGCGCCCGCCTTCCGAACCGCTCGCTGATCTCCTGTCCGAGGAGATCGCCAGCCATGGTCCAATGACGTTTCGCGATTTCATGGAGCTCGCACTCTATCATCCCGAACTCGGCTATTATCGTTCCGGCCGGGCGCGGATCGGCCGAGGCGGGGACTTCATCACCAGTGTCAGCGTCGGCCCGCTCTTTGGTAAGCTGCTGGCGCGGCAGTTTGTGGAAATGTGGGAGCGGCTCGAAAAGCCCCCGTCATTCACGATCGTGGAGCAGGGAGCCGATCGCGGCGAGTTCGCCTGCGATGCTTTGGCGGCGTTGGCGGCACTCGCGCCTGAGTGTTTCGCGGCGACCACTTACCGAATCGTGGAGCCGGCGCCTCGTTCCGAAGCTGCACAACGCGAGCGGCTCACCCCTTTCCGAGACCGGGTGCAATGGCACGCGTCGCTCGAAACGCTTTCGCCGATCACTGGTCTGTTCTTTTCAAACGAGCTTCTCGACGCCTTTCCAGTGCATCGGGTGAAATGGATCGGCGCGGAATGGATCGAGCAGCGCGTGACCGAGCGAGACGGCGCGTTCTGTTTCGTGGATGCCCCGATCGGGGAGGGCGAACTGCGCGAGCATTTGCAGAAGTTGCCCGTTCTTCCGGACGGCTACGAGACGGAGGTGAACCTTGAGGCGCTGCGTTGGGTTGCGGCAATCGCCGGCCGGCTGGAACGCGGCTATGTGCTCGCGCTCGATTACGGCTTTTCGCGGGATGAGATGTATCGTCCGGAGCGGGCCGGCGGCACTTTGTCAGCCTACGCGGCGCATCGACGCGAGCCGGATCCGCTGGCGCGCCCCGGGGAGATCGACATCACCGCACACGTGGATTTCACGAGTCTGGCTGAGCGGGCCGAAGTGCGCGGATTACCGCTGATCGGTTGGACCGATCAGCACCACTTGATGGTCGGTCTGAGCCGACTGCATTTTCGGGATCAACTCGCGCCCGACGCCGCCGCTCAGCGGGAACTGCGCGCATTTCAGACGCTCATGCACCCCGGCTTTCTCGGCCAATCTTTCACCGCCCTCTGTCTCGGCAAAAACGTGTCTGCGGCGCCGCCGCTCGCGGGGTTTACCTTTGCCTCCGATGCGCGGCGAGCACTTGGCCTGCCCGAATCGGCCTAGGCGCGTGCAGCGATCATCGGCCGCAGCACTGCGCAGAGTTCCGCAATCTGCCGCGCAGTGTGCTTCGCTGAAATTGTCACCCGCAGCCGCGCCGAGTCCCTGGCCACGGTCGGGAAGCGGATCGCCGGCACCAGAAAACCTTTGTCCGCCAGGGACTGTGCTGCCGAGATTGCGGCTTCGGCAGTGCCCAAAATGATCGGGATGATCGCGCTTTGCAGCTTTCTGCCTCCGGCGAACAGCTGCGGCATCTCGTCTGCGAACGTTGCCAGATTCGCGCGCAACTGCTGGCGGCGGCGCTCCCCATTCGCGGAAAGCATAAACTCGACGGCTGCGGTTGCCGCCGCCGCCACGCCTGGCGAGGGCGCCGTCGAGTAGATGAAGCTGCGCCCGCGGTTGATCACCAGATCGATCAGCCGCTGCCCGCCGCAGATGTATCCGCCGCTCGTCCCCAGCGCCTTGCTCAACGTGCCCATGTGAATATCGATCTCCGCGCCGAGCCCGAGTTGATCCGCCAACCCGCGCCCATGCTGCCCCACCACGCCGACCGCGTGCGCCTCATCGAGCAGCAGCAAAGCGCCGTATCGGTTTTTGATTTCCACGATCTCGGCAAGCGCTGCCCAATCGCCGTCCATGCTGAACACCGACTCGGTCACCACGACCACGCGCGCTTCGGGATAATGATCGCGCGCCCATTTGAGATGGCTTTCCAGCCGGCCGAGATGGTTGTGCGGAAAGACGCGGACCACCGCGCCGCTGAGCTTCGCGCCATCGATCAGCGAGGCGTGGCTGAGCTTGTCGAGAATGGCGACATCGTCCTTTTGCAGGAGCGCGCCGAGCGTTCCGAGCGCTGTGGCGTAGCCACTGGAAAAAGTCAGAGCTGCAGGCGTGCGCTTGAATTCGGCGAGCCGTTCCTCCAGCCGCACGTGTGGCGTCAGCGTCCCGCAAACCAGCCGCGACGCTCCAGCGCCGACTCCGTATTGATCGATCGCGCCCTTGGCGGCGTCCTTCAGCGCGGGCTCCGTCGCGAGGCCGAGGTAGTCATTGGACGAGAAGTTGACGAGCTGCTTCCCCGCCGTCGCCATCGCCGGCTGTTGTGCCGAGTCAAACTCCCGCAACCGCCGCAGGAGACTGTGCGCCCGGAGTTCAGCCAGTTCGGATTCGATGGTGGGTGGCATGTGGCAAGATGAACGCGGGAGCGGCAGGAACGCACGCGCTTCCTCCGATAACCCGCCAGCCTGGTGAACCGTTGAGTTCGACTTCCGCAGCCTGAACTTCTCAAGGCCGAAAGAGCCCGCCTGCGACAGCGATAAGGGCGGCCAACGCTGCCCCACACGGGACAGTGATCAGCCATGAGAGCACGATCTGTCCGACGCTCTGCCACTTTGCCTGGCGGGTGATGATGCCGATGCCAACCAGCGATCCGACACTGACGTGAGTGGTGCTCACCGGAAGCGCGAAAAAGCTGGCGGTCATCACCAGCAACGCCGTTGAGACGTTGGCTGCGAAACCTTCGCCGGGATTCATGCGCGTCACGTTTTTCGCGAGCGTCTCCGCCACATTGCGCGCGTCCACCAATCCACCAGCCGCGATCATGATCGCAATCACGAGCAGATCGCCGCGAACATCCAGTCCACGAGCGAGGAGCAACAATGCGGCGATCTTCGGAGTGTCGTTCAGCCCGCGCGCGAAGCTCGCCGCGCCTCCACTGAGGAAGTGCAGTGTGTCCAGCGTGCGCGTGCGGTGATCGGGCAGCAGTCGAGCCGCCTTGAGCAGCAAATAGATGAGCACACCCGTGGTGACCGCGAGGACCGGGCTGAGCAGCAGGGGCAAAACGAACGTCTTCCCGAGCGCGCCGAGGTGCACGATGTGATCGCCGCTCGCGAATCCTGCTCCGACCAGCGCGCCGGTCAGGGCATGCGTGGTCGAAACCGGGAACCCGAACCGCGTGGCGAGAAAGCTGGTGAGAGCCGCACCGAGCGCCACCGCCAGTAGGAAGTCGGGTGATTGCGTGACCGCATCGGGCACCAACCCTTTGCCACTGAAAGCTTTCAGCAGCCCTTGGGCGAAAAAGAGCGAGGCGATCCCTCCGGCAAAAGTCGTGGCTGTCCCCCACCAAAGCGCGACGCGCAAGCTCGTGGTCCCACTCCCATAGAGGGAGGCCACTCCCTTGAAGTTCGCGTTGGCACCGTTGGTGAACGCGACAAGACACGCCGCGACGAAAAGCAGCGACAGAAGCACCGCGTGTTCGGTTATTGCCCGGCTGCTTCACCGCCGGTTTCGGCAGGCAGCGACTTGCCCTCGAGCCACACGTATTCCTTCCAGGCGCCCTCGTAGAGTCGCACGTTCGGGTATCCGGCGACGTGCTTGAGGTAGAACCGCAGCAAACTGCCCTCCCGCGAAGTGCCGCAGTAACAGATGATGTTTTTGTCCGGCGTGATGCCGGCTTTCTCCAGGTCGGCCTTCGTTTCCTCGACGGATTTGAACTGATGCGTGTTCTCCTTCTCGACGAGCCGTGCCCAGTGAAAGCTGATGGCCCCGGGAATGTGTCCCTTGCGAAGCCAGATATCGTCCTCACCGCGGAATTCGTTGAGTGGGCGGGCGTCGATCAGCAGGTTGCCAGGTTTGCCCACGTGTTTCTGCACGTCGTTGATGTTCGCGCTGACTTCGGGATTGCCTTTGGCAGGCAGCTTGCCGGGCGGATTACCGAAATAGTCCTGCACCGCCGCGAAGCCCTGTTTCTTCCACTCGGGCAGTCCACCGTTGATGATCCTCACCTCCTGCACGCCGAACTTGTCCAGAACATGCGCCACCATCGTGCTGCTGAGGATTTCGTCGTTTGGCAGCTCCGCGCCGGTCGCATAGACGAGGTGGACTCGATCCTGGTGAATTCCCGCGCGCAGGAGCAGCGCCTTGGTCAGATCGTCTGGCAGATACTGCACGGGAACGCCTTCGGCAGTTCCGCGCAAAGTGTCGAAGGCGAGGTGATGAGCAGTCGGCAGATGACCGCGGAAGTAGTCTTTGTAACCACCCCGCGTGTCCAAAACGAGCGGGCGCTTGCCTGGATCGGGATCTTCAATCAAACGCTTCGCCTCGGCCGGGGAGACAATTCCGATCTCACCAAGGCTGGCTGAGGCAAGTGCGAGAGTTAAAAAAAGGGAGCAGGTGAGTTGCATGCGTAGATTCACGAATGCGCATACGTGCATACGTATGACACTGCGCCAAGCCGAAACTTTGCCGCGCTTATTTCTCCGGTGGATCGAACCGGAAGGCGCAGCAACCTAGATCGACCGTCCATCCACCCGCTCGAGCTTTGACGCGAAACGCAGTGGCTACCTCGCAACGAATCTCTTTCCCAACCCGCTTCGAAACGATGATTCCGGCCTCGCGTAAAATCCGCAGATGCTTGGAAATGTTGTACTGCGGCGTGCCGAGATGCTCCGCGAGTTGATTGACGTTGTGATCGCCAGCCATCAACAACTCCAGAATCTTCATCCGCGACGGATCAGCCAACGCGCGAAGCGCGGGGAGACATTCGTCACTCCTCATCGAGTCGAACTGCAGATGGTGCCTACGACGACAGCGCCCAGGAGAGCAGGCGATACGAGTCGTCCCAAACTTTCTTGTCACCGAGGACGACGGCGATGACGTCTCGGCCGTCTGCACTCGCGCTGGAGATCAGGCAATGGCCGGCGGCGTTGGTGTAACCGGTCTTCATGCCGTTGCAGAGCGGCCATTTTTTCAGCACCTGATTCGTGGACGGGAAGGTCTTCACCCGGCCGTCATTGTAGCGCCAGGTCACCGACTTCTGGGAGACGATGCTGCGGATGGTCCGATTGCGATACGCGGCCATGGCGACCTTCGACATGTCGCGCGCGGTTGAGTATTGGCCGGGCGCCGGCAGGCCGTTGGGATTCACGAAGTTCGAAGTGCGCATGCCGAGCTGGACGGCGCGCGCGTTCATTTTCTCGGCAAATGCCGGGACGCTTCCCGCGCTGTCCCGCGCCAGGCAGCACGCCACATCGTTCATGCTTTTCACCAACAGGATCTGCAGCAGCTTGCCGCGCTGGTAGCTTTCGTTGGCCTTGATGTAGAGCTTTGAAGGCTCCGCATACGTGTCGCTCGCTTCGACTTCGACGGATTCGTCCAGCCCGCCTTCTTCGGCGATGATCAAGCCGGTGAGCAGCTTCTGCGTGCTGGCGACTGCCCGCGCTTCATCGGCGTTGTATTCGAAAAGAACTTTTCCAGTTTGCGCATCGAGCACGATCGCTGCGGCTGCGTGGATCGTCGGAGGTCCGGTCTCCACGATCGCGGGAAAAGCCTCCGGCACATCGCGCTTCGTGACCTTGCTCGACGAACTGGTCTTTGGTTTCGACGAGCTGGTTGCGGATTTCGCCGCCGTGGTGGCTGGCTTCTTTGTCGGCGCGGCCAGAGCGTCCAGGGGAAGCGCGAGTAAGGCCGTCAAAGTGAACGCGAGGAGGCGGCGGATCATGAGCGGCTTACTAAAGAAGGGGGATGCGAATGTGCAAGCCGCGGCTCACTCTTTCGGCTCGACGAGGCTTTTCTCCACGTCGGGGTCTGGCGCTGCGCCAAGATCCCGAGCCTGTTGGTAATGACGGCGCGCCAGTTCGACAGCCGGCGGGCTGCGCTGCAAATAGAAGACCGCGAGATTGAAGTGCGCCTCCGCGTAATCGGGTGCGAGCGCGATGGCTTTGCGCATCTCGTCTTCCGCGCCGGAGTACCAGCCTTTTCGGCCGATCGTCACGCCGAGGTAATGATGAGCGCGGGCGTCCTTTGGCTCGAGGAAAACGGCCTGACTCAATGCGCCGAGGGCGGCGTCGAGCTTGTTCTGATCGTAATAGATCACGCCAAGAATCAGCCATCCGAGCCCGCTTTCGATGTTGGTCTGAATGACCTTCTTCATCTGCCGCTCCGCCTCGCCGTACTGCTTCGTGCGGTACTCGAGCAGACCCAGATTGATCATCGTGGGCAGATTGCCCGGGACGAGGTTGAGGACGCGTTGGAAGTCTTCGCGAGCGGCTACGAGGTCGCCTCTGGCGAAAGCCGTCAATGCGCGTTTGGAAATCTGTTGAGCCTCCGCAGACGGGGTCTGCCTTCCGGGTTCGTTCAGTTCCTGAGCGGGCCCGATGCGGAACCGGGGAGCCTGTGCCGCAGCCAGACCGCTTGTGAGCAGCAGCAGCCAGCAGATGTGGCGCCACATCACTTCGTTCCACCGAGGACGCGCGCCCGCTCCGTCGCCGCGCGCACCGCACTGAGAAAGGCGGAACGCACGCCTCCCGCTTCGAGTTCCTCCAGGCCGGCGATCGTCGTGCCGCCGGGGCTGGTCACATCGTCGCGCAGCGAGGCGGGATGCCGACCCGTGCGCAAGACCATCTCCGCGGATCCGGCCACCGTTTGCGCTGCGAGCTTCAGGGAAAGATCGCGCGGCAGCCCCATCAAGACGCCGGCATCGGACATTGCTTCAATCACGAGATAAACGTAGGCGGGGCCGCTGCCGCTCAAGCCGGTAACCACATCGAGCAGCTCTTCTTTCACGCGAACCACCTCGCCCACGCTGCCGAGGATTTGCTCCGCGATCGCGCCGTCCGCTTCGGTCGCATTCGTGCCCAGGGCGTAGGCTGCCGCACCTTTTTGCACCAGCGATGGGGTGTTCGGCATGACGCGGATGATGCGCGCCTCCGGACCCGCTGCGTCCTGCAGTTGCGCGATCGGCAAACCCGCAACGATCGAGATGATGCGCTTACCCGCGGCGACTTGCCGGATTGATCCGAGCGCGCTGATCGCGTCGTTGGGTTTGACGCAAAGCACCAACGTGTCGGCCACGGCAGCGAGTTCCGGATTGGTGCGCACAGCTTTGACGCCGGCCGTGGTCGCGAGTTTTTCCGCCACTTCGAAGATCGCGTCGCTGACCGTGATCCCATCTGCAGCGACTGCGCCGGAACGGACGACGCCCTGCACAAGTGCAGCCGCCATTTTGCCCGAGCCGAGAAAGCCGAGAGTCATCGCACAAGAAGCAGCCATGCTCGCCCGCAGAGGGCGCAAAGACGCAGAGGTTCGCAGCAGGAAATTGATTGCCGCCCTCTCTGCGGCCCATTGCGTCGTTGCGCCGCAGGCGGTGAAGTTAGCTGCAATTTCAAATCAGCTCCGCAATCTGGACGGCGTTGAGCGCCGCGCCTTTGAGCAACTGGTCGCCGACGACCCAGAACGCCAGACCGTTATCGAGCGCGCAGTCCAGCCGGAGCCGGCCGATCTGGCAGTTGTCACGTTCGGCGGCGTAGAGGGGCAGGGGATATTCGGCCTTGGCGGGCGCGTCCACGATGTCGAGACCGGGCGCTTTGGCGAGCACCGCCCGCGCGGCATTGAGCGAGACCGGGCGTTCGAATTCCGCGTTCACGGCGACGCTGTGCGCGCGGTAAACCGGAACGCGCACGCAAGTCACGGAGGCTTTGAAAGTAGGGTGATGCATGATGCGACGCCCTTCGTTCTGCATCTTCATTTCCTCTTTGGTATAGCCGGTTTCGAGAAAGCTATCGACGTGCGGCAGCACGTTGAACGCGATTTGGTGCGGATACACTTTCTTCTCCACGGGCCGACCGGCGACCACCGCATCGACCTGCTGGCGCAGCTCTTCGATCGCCTGTGCGCCGGTGCCACTCACGGCTTGGTAGCTCGCGGCGAAGAGGCGCTTGACCCGAAATTCCTGGTGCAGTGGATACAGCGCCATGAGCGTGACGGCGGTCGTACAGTTCGGATTGGCGATGATGCCTTTGTGCTTCTTGATGTCCGCGCCGTTGATCTCCGGGATCACGAGCGGCACGGAATCGTCCATGCGAAAGGCGCTGGAGTTATCCACGACCACCGCGCCCGCATTCACCGCGGCAGCGGCGAATTCCTTCGAGATGCTTCCGCCGGCGCTAAACAGCGCGATGTCCACACCTGCGAAAGAGGAGGCCGTCAGTTCTTGCACGGGCAATTCTTCCCCGCGAAAAGGAAGCGTCTTGCCCGCCGAGCGCGCGCTCGCGAGCAGGGTCAGTTTGCCGACCGGGAACGCGCGTTTCTCGAGGGTTTTCATCATCTCGATTCCGACGGCTCCGGTGGCTCCAACGATGGCGACGTGCAAAGGGCGGCTCATAAACAGGGGCGCGCAGTGTAGCGAAGTTTTCGGCTTTGGGAAGATGTGAACGGTCGCGGTGCTGGACGAGCAGCGTCACGCAACGCGGGCGACCAGCAGGATCACGAACGCGAGCAGCACGACGATCGCAGTGATCCACCAGATCCGCGCCATGCCCGAGCGCTTCTGCCCGCCGCCGAATTCTGCGGCGACAAACTTCTCGTAGTCGAACTCGTCGTCCGACAGACCAAGCCCATCTTCACGCGCTGCTTCGCTCCACCCGGAGCGCTCGCATGCGCCGCAGTCAGGGCAGGATTTCGCACCTGCGGGCACTTCTTCGCCGCACGCCGGACAGTCGAAAGGCTGACGGCGCACAGCCATGCGGCTCAGTACACGTCGCGTTTGTAGCGCTTCGTTTTGCGCATCGTATCGATGTACTCCTGCGCCTGCTCAGGCGTCTTGCCGCCGGCCACCTCGACGATGCGCTTCAATTCATTGTCCACGTCGGTCGCCATCCGCATTTTGTCGCCGCAGACAAAGAACTCCGCGCCTTCCTCCAGCCAGGCCCAGATCTCCTTCTCGTTCTCCCGCAGCTTGTCCTGCACGTAAACCTTGTGCGCCTGGTCGCGCGAGAACGCGGTGTCGAGCCTCAGCAACCCGCCGTTCACCCAAGCGGTGAATTGCTCCTCATAAAGAAAATCCTGCGTCCGACGTTGCTCGCCGAAAAAGAGCCAGTTGCGCCCCTTCGCTCCGGTGACCGCCCGCTCTTCCATGAACGCGCGGAACGGCGCCACGCCAGTGCCCGGACCGACCATGATGATCGGCGTATCGCTGCTGGCCGGCAGGCCAAAGTGCTTCTGCTGGTTTTGCATGAAGACGCCGGCGCGCGTTTCTCCAGCCCACCGGTCGGAGAGGTAAGTGGACGCCACGCCTTGTCGTTCGCGGCCGTTGGCGGTGTAGCGGACGGTCGCCACGGTCAGGTGCACGGAACCCGGATGCGCACTGTGGCTCGAAGCGATCGAGTAAAGGCGCGGCCCCATTTTGCGCAACAGCTTCACAAACTCCTCGGGCGCAAAGGTGAGCTCGGGAAACCCGCGCAGGATGTCCACGTAATCGTGACAGACGTTGTGCCCGGCGATGTAGAGCTTCAGCTCGTCGGCCTTCTCCGGCTGCAGAAGTTCCTGGAGTCGTGCGATCCCTTTTTCGGCGGCGGCCTGGATGAACTTCTTCTCCGTCAGACTGATCGCGTAGTCCCGCAGCAAAGCTTCACGCAAGGTTTTCGGGCTGCCGTCTTTGCCCGGCACCGTCTCGTCACCCGTCGCGTGCAACGCAGCGATCAGCTCTTCAACCAGCAGCGGACAATTGGTCGGAAGCAGGCCCAGCGCATCGCCGGGAAGATAGGTGAGTCCCGAATCATCGAGTGAGATCTCGTGATGCCGCGTATCCTTTTCGGAACCCGGGCCGGTCAGTCGGACGTTGACGGGATGCAGCGCCGGATAGGGATTTTTGTGCGAGTAAACGGGGGCAGTTGCGGCGACGGCTTCAGTGGACATGAAGCGCCACGATAGGAGCCGCGCCAGCGTGGATCAAGCGCAAGGCCGCTGGTCGGAAGACGGAGCTCAAGCGACCGCCGTCGAAACCAGCCGGTGGATCAAATCCTCCCAAGTGACAATCCCGATTGGCTTCCCATCGCTCCCGACGACCGCCGCCAGCGTGGTCCGTGCCGCGCGGAGTTTGCGGACGATGCTGTAGGCCGGTTCCTCCGCGGTAACCTCGACGATGCGCCGGCGGAATGCGCCGACCCTGGCGTTCGGCCGCGCATCGAGCGCCACATCGAAGACATTCACGAGACCGGCGATCTCCCCTTTTTCACCCAGCACCGGCCAGCGCTCGATGTGCTCGGATTGACTTCGCGCCAGCAGTTCGGAGACGGTCGCCGCATGGGGAATGGCCCGCATTTTCTCGACCGGCACCATCACCTGCCGCGCGGTCACGGCGCGGAAATCCACCACGTTGTGGATCATCTCGCGTTCGATCTTCGTCAGCGTGCCGGTGCGTTCGCTTTCGATGGTGAGGTATTTGAAATCCTCGCGTGCGACAAAGAGCTTTTGCTGATCGGGCGGCCGGCGTTTGCACACGGTGCGCACCACGAGCGAGCCGACCCAATGCATCGGCGAAAGCAGCAGATCGGCGAGGCGCAGCGGCGTCGAGAGGAAGGCGAGGGCGCGATAGGGGAACCGTCGGAAGAGCGACTTCGGCAGCAGCTCGATCCCCATCAAATAAATCGGCAACGCCACTGCGAACGCGATCAGGTAACCGCGGGGGCCGGTGAGTCGGACGAGTTCCTGAGTGGTGAGCGTGATCGCAAAGACCGTCATCAAATTGGTGACCACCACGACGGTCATGAGCACCCGTTCCGGCTTCGCAAGCAGGCGGTTGAGCACGAGCGCCGCCGGATCGCGCAGCTTTACGCGATGCTTCAGCCGCACGCGGTTGACCGACAGAATGCCGGCCTCGATCCCCGAAAACACGAAGGCGATCAGGAGGCAAAGCGCGATGACGAGCCAGATCATGCCGACGTCTCCTCCCAATCCGGCGGCGGCTCTTCTTCGTGTTCGATGAGCACCTCTTCAATGCGTTTCCGCGAGGTGCGCCGGACGGTCATCTTCAAACCATCGACTTCCAGATGGGTGCCGGGTTGAGGCCACAATCCGAGCCGGTTGAAAACCAGTCCGCCAATGGTGTCGATACCTTCCGCCTCAAGCCGCACCGCGAGTTGCTCATTGATGTCGTCGAGCCGAGCCGCGCCGTTCACCAGCAGGCGGCCGGCGCCGAGGCATTCGATGTAGAGACCCTGATCCTGAGCCGGCACCGCATCGCTGATGATCTCCTCCACAATGTCCGCGAGTGTCACGATTCCTTCCGTGCCGCCGTGTTCATCAACGACGATCGCGAGGCCTTGCGGGTGCGTCAGGAAGCTCCGGAGCAGATCGATCGCCTTCATCGTCTCCGGGACGAACGAAGGCGGAATCAGTCGCTCGGTGTAATGAGCCGAGGGATCGAGCAGAAAGGGAAGGACATCGAGCACGCCGACGATGTCGTCCGGCGTTTCACCATAGATCGGGACGCGACGATAACGGCGCGCGCGGAGCTTCGGAATGAGTTCCTCGTTGGTCAGATCGTCCGGCAGCGCAAAGGCGTCCACGCGCGGAGTCATGCAATCTTTGGCCGTCTTGTCGCCGAGCTTGATGATCTCGGAAATCATCTCGCTCTCGGTCTCGTGCAGCACGCCTTCTTCCGTGCTCAGTTCGACGAGGGTTTCCAGCTCGTCTTCGTTCAGGAAGTGTCCGGTTTTAAGCGCGGGCGGCGTGATGACTTCGGCGAGGCTTTCGCTCCATTTTTGCAACTGTCGTGCGACTGGATCGAATACGGGTGTGAGCGTCCGCATCACTCGAACGCCGAGCTTTGCCACACGATACGGATCGGAGAGCGCAATCAGCTTCGGCACGAGATCGCAGGCGAAAACCACCACCGCAAAGATGCCGAGCCCCGCGATCCAAAATGGCAGCCGATGGCCTTCCGAGCCGCGCAGCAGATAGAGCCCAAGGATGATCATCGGGAGATTCACCAACGCATCCGCAAAGAGGATGGTGCTCAGCAAACGGCGCGGGTTTTCGAGCAGTTGCGCCAGGGCAGTCGCAAAGCTCGCGCGACGCGCTTTCAGCCGCTCGATGTGCAGCGGCTGGAGCGAAAAGAGCGACGTCTCGATCGCTGAGAACAATGCCGAGCTCGCCGCGAGCAGGAGCAGGACGACGAGGATGAACGCGAGCAGTCCGGCAGACATTTAACGCACGCCCGCCGGGTGGCGCACACCGCGATCTGCGACCGTACTTTCCCTGAAAGCCGGGCGCCCCGTCGTCGCGTGGAGCGCCGGAGCGTTCCCTTCGCGCTTTCCGCTCCGCGCTTCACCGGTCAACTGCAATGTCTTGTCAGGCACAAGGCCGCGCAGAATAGTTTCGCCCCTGCCTGCGCGCGATGAAAAAAAGCGAACGTATTTCCGTCTTCGTCGAGCAACTCGGCACCGACTCCAGCCTCACGCTGGATCCGCATTACCAGGGCTACTTCACACTGTTCAACGCGCAGCAGTATTATGAAGCGCACGACGTGCTCGAAGACCTCTGGCTGCGCACGACCGATGAAAACTACCGCTTCTTCAAGGGGCTGATCCAGCTCGCTGGCGCCTTCGTGCATTTGCAAAAGCAGTTCGAACATCCCACCCATGCCAAGCATGGCCGGCGGCTCCGGCCGGCGGTCCGTCTCTTTGATTTAAGCGCGGCGAATCTCGCGCCGTTTCGTCCGCAGCATCTGCAGTTCGATGTGGCGGAAGCGTGTGAACTCTGCCGGGTGCAGGCAGCAGCCGTGATCAACTCAGATTTCCTGCGCAACCCGTGGAGCCCCGCGATGGCGCCCCAGCTTGTGCTGCTCCCCGAGTGATTCAGGCGATCGGGAGCTACGATGTGGTGGTGATCGGCGGCGGGGCGGCCGGGCTGATGTGTGCGATCGAAGCCGGCAAACGCGGGCGACGCGTGGTGCTGCTCGAGCACAACGATCGCGTTGGAAAGAAGATCGCGATCTCCGGCGGCGGACGGTGCAATTTCACGAACCTCGGCGCTGGCCCGGACAACTACCTTTCGGCGCAGCCGGATTTCTGCAAATCCGCGCTGGCCCGCTACACGGCCTGGGACTTTGTCGCGCTCGTCGAGCAGCACGGGATCGCGTATCACGAAAAGAAGCTCGGCCAGCAGTTCTGCGACACGAGTTCACGAGCGATCATTGAGCTGCTCCTCGATGAAGCCGCGAAGGCCGGCGCGGAAATCGCGGTGAACTGCCGGGTTGAGTCGGTCGAGAAGCCGGAGCGGTTTCGGCTTCGCACCAGCCGTGGAGTGATCGAAGCGAA
Organism: Chthoniobacter sp.; assembly: GCA_028293645.1. Classification (GTDB taxonomy): domain Bacteria; phylum Verrucomicrobiota; class Verrucomicrobiia; order Chthoniobacterales; family Chthoniobacteraceae; genus Chthoniobacter. The sequence goes on along the minus strand of JAQGOK010000105.1, from coordinate 4,113 downwards.
CTCGGTGGTGGTCGCGACGGGCGGCCTTTCGTTTCCAAAGCTCGGTGCGACCGACTTCGGCTATCGTATCGCGCGGCAGTTCGGATTGCGCATCACCGAATTGCGTCCCGGCCTCGTGCCGCTCACTTTTGCTCCAGAGGATCAGGCGCTTCATTCGCTCAGCGGAGTTTCGCTGCCGATCGCGGTGCGGCATCGCGGGCAGGCATTCGAGGAAGCCCTGCTCTTCACGCATCGGGGCGTAAGCGGTCCGGTCATTCTGCAAATCTCTTCGTACTGGCGTGAAGGCGAGCCGTTGCATTTCGATCTGCTGCCGGAGCTCAATTCGGATTGGCTCGCGGCGGAGCGGCATCTCGCGGCCGATCTCCCGACACTTCTCAGCCGAAACTGGCCGCGGCGATTTGCCGAGGCTTGGTGCGAGCGGCATGCACCATCCAAGCCGCTGGCGCGTTTCACCGCCGCTGAGATGACGCGACTCGCCGGGCTCGCGCACGCGTGGCCTTTGCTTCCGAGCGGGACGGAAGGCTACCCGAAAGCCGAAGTGACCCTCGGCGGCATCGATACGTCCGAGCTTTCCTCGAAAACCATGGAGGCGCGACGCGTGCCCGGCTTGTTCTTCATCGGCGAAGTCGTGGATGTGACCGGGTGGCTGGGAGGTTACAATTTCCAATGGGCGTGGGCGTCCGGTTGGGCGGCCGGTCAGGTCGCGTGAAGGTCTCCGGCGAGCGCACGACAAACGCGTTTTCTGCGCTACTCTCGCTGCGAATGCCCGCGAACCTCCAGAATCCAGCAGATGCGGTCGCTGCAACGCAGGCGATCTATGCGGATCTCGCGCAGCGGCCGATCGAACGTGGCTGCACGCGCTTAACTGAGTGCTGCCAGTTTCGCCTCACCGGTCGCACTCCGTTTTTGACCAAGGGCGAAGCACTCACCGCTGCGAAAGGGCTGCGTGCCACTGGCCGGACGAAACTCCCGGAACGCACCGACGGCGCGTGTCCATTGCTTGGCCCGGAAGGTCGTTGCATGATTTACGACGCGCGTCCGTTTGGCTGTCGTACGCATTTTTGTGCGGCCGCCGGTGGACCTTATGCGCGCCGCGAAGTGGTCGATCTGATCCGTCGTCTCGAAGACATCGACCAGAAGTTCGGCGGCGAAGGCGCGCTGCCCATCGGCAGTGCCGTCGCTCGGGTGCTGAAAGAAGGGCGGCGGTGAAGCCGCTTACTGGCGCGCGATCTTCTTCGCCTTTTTGAAGGCCTCGATCGCCTTCTGCTCCTGGCCCGTCTTCTCGTAGAGCACCGCCAGATTGCTCCAGGCCTCGGTGAATCGCGGATCGAGACGCACCGCGTCTTCGAATGCGGCGATGGCTTCATCATCGCGTCCGGCTTGCAGACAAAAAGTGCCGCGCGAGTAGGCCTCGGCGACGCGATCGAGCTTCGGGTCCTGTTCCGGTAACCCCGGCTCAGGCTGAACTCCGCCAGGTAATGGCCCGGTCGGCTGTGTCGAAGCGAGCTGTGCTGGAGTGGGCGGGGGCGCCGGCAGCCGCACCACGGACGCGCGTTTCGCCAGCGCAAGCTCGACCGAGGTGCCGGGAGGCGTGTGAGTGCAAGCCGCGCCGCTCAGTGCGAGCGCGACGAGGAAAATGGCGGCACAAGGCTTCGGGATCATTTCGAGGAGAATTCTGCTGAACTGAAATAGCACACTGCCTGCCGCCGCGGGAGTTTTCTTGCGGCCGCTCGACAGGGGCCGGGCCGTGGCTTAATCGTGCGCGCACATGCTGGTCCGCAACTACGCCAAACCGTTCTGCATCGCGGGGTTTATTCTTGGAGAGATCTACATGCTCTTTGTGGTCCTCGCGCCATACGGCAAGGATCGCGGCCGCGGATTGCCCGCGCCCATCCCGATGGAAGAATCAGTCGCCGCCGGCACGCCGGTGCCAACCGGTGCGATGGCGGCGCGCATCATTGCCTGTGGCATGCTCTTCGGACCGTTCGGTGGACTCGTCGGGCTCGGTGTCGGCTTGATCGTCAGCGGTGTGGCGCAGCGGTTCCGGCCGAGTGAAGGAGGCGCTGCAGGGCGCGAGGATGGTCCGCCGAAGGCGTCCGGGTAACGTGTGCCGATCGCTAACAGGTTAGGCACATTTGTAGGACGGCCCATCAGCATGCCGCATTGGACGTGGGTCGCGGACGGTGCACGAGCACGGCTCCAGTCAGGGACAGCAGAGCAATGATGCCGAGCACTGTTGCAACGCCCCACAACTCCGCAAAACAAGCGATCTGAGCCGTGGCAGGCTCCCCGGGCATGTAGAGCACGGGAACCAGTTGGCCGGCGCGCCGGGACGGGCTGACGAAGCTGCTCTCCAGCGTATGTTCAACTCCGGTGGCATCACGAAAGGAAAAGATGGGGATTCTGGCGATCGCACCTCCCTTGTCCCTCCGCTCTTCCAGCCGAAGGATAATTCCTTCACCTCGTAACCCTCCAAGAACCAGCTGCAACGAGGGCAGGGATGCCACCATGCAGCCAAAGGCACAGAGCACGCTTACCAGCAGAAGCATCTGCAAATAAAACTGACGTTCAAAAAGTTCTCCAAACACGGAGGTCCCCTAACTGCCTACATGGATTCTGCGGCGGCCTGAATGGAAATGCCTGAACCAGCAACATGCGGGATCGAACGGGCGCGTCTTTGCCGGGGGCGGGTGCCCACGCTGCCCAGAGCTACGCCAGCCGGCCGCAGCAGTTTTTGTATTTCTTCCCGCTGCCGCAAGGACACGGATCGTTGCGACCGGTCTTGGTCAGGTCGCGAACTGGCTGGCGGGCTTCGAGGGCGATGGCGATCGATGGCTCGGGCTCGTCGTTGGACATCGAGGGTTCGAGTCCCCGCGTGGCCGGCGATTGTGGGTTCAGGCGAACTCCAGCTGGTCGGTCAGCCGTGCCTCCGCCGGACTCGGTCTGTTGCGCGCCGGTTTCATCGGCGTGGATGAGAAACTGAGGGAGATTCTGCAGGAACGCCCCGAACGCTTCGAGATTCGAGGTTGAGCGAAAGAGGTTGTGCAGGATCTCGCCTTTGATGTTCCCCATCAGCTCCGTGAACATGTCGTAAGCCTCGGTCTTGTACTCGATGAGCGGATCCTTCTGGCCGTAGGCGCGGAGGTAAACCGCTTCCCGGAGCGAATCCATCGCGTAAAGGTGCTCCTGCCAGAGCCGGTCGATCGCGTTCAGAATGATGTACCGCTCGAGGTGCGTCACCGCATCGGTCAGCTCATGCGCGCACTTCAGCTCGTAGCTTTTCTTGATTCGCTCCACGAGGAAGTCGGCGACTTCTTGCTTGGTCTTCTCTCCAAGCGCTGCCGCTTCCGCCGTCAGGCCGAGCGGGAACGTGACGTTCACCCAGTTCAGCAAACCATCCGGATTACTCTCTTCCCCTTCCGGATAATAGGTGTCCACCTTGTCCGGCACCGCTTCCTCGATCACCTCCCAAAGCATCGGCCGCGGCTCGTCCGTGTTGATCGCTTCGTTGCGCCAGCCGTAAACGACTTCGCGCTGCTTGTTCATCACGTCGTCGAAATCGAGCGACCGCTTGCGGATCATGTAGTTCCGCTGCTCGACGCGCTTCTGCGCAGTTTCGACGGACCGGTTGAGCCACGGATGTTCAAGCTCCTGGCCTTCCTCGAGCCCGAAGCGTTCCATCATCTTGGTCATGCGATCCGCGGCGCCGAAGTTGCGCATTAGATCGTCCTCAAAGCTGACGTAAAACCGCGAGAGACCCGGATCGCCTTGCCGCGCACAACGGCCACGGAGCTGACGATCGATGCGGCGCGCTTCGTGGCGCTCTGTCGCGATGACGTAGAGTCCACCGACGTCGGTAACGCCGGGGCCGAGCTTAATGTCGGTGCCGCGACCGGCCATGTTCGTCGAGATCGTCACGCTGCCGGGCTGTCCTGCCCGCGCAATGATCTCCGCTTCCTGCATGTGATACTTCGCGTTCAGCACCGCGTGCGGGATCTTTTCGCGCTTCAGCATGCGGCTGAGCACTTCGGAGGCTTCGACGCTGACCGTGCCGACCAGCACTGGCTGGCCCTTCCCGTGGGCGCCCGCGATCTCTTTGACCACCGCGTTGAA
>JAQGOK010000065.1 GCA_028293645.1 Chthoniobacter sp. | reverse complement strand
GGTGGGCCAGCGTGGCGGATTGATCTCACGATGCGCTTTCACGATGGCGAACTTGCGGTCGATCTTGCCGACGCGCTGACGCAGGTAACGCGTCAGTTCCTCGGTCGCCTCCAATTGCCGGCGCGTCGGGACCTGACGGTTGAAGTCGCCGACCAGACAAATGCCGAGCGCGATGTTGTTGAGGTAATCGCTGTGCACGTGGCCGCCGTTGATCTGCCGCGACCAGCGATTCCCGATCTCGATGGCGCCATCGCCACTCGAAGTGCCGTTGCCGACGACGAAATGATACGCGAGCCCGTTCTGCATTTTGCGGACGCGTTTGTGGTAATACTCGAACGCCTTGGCGTTGCCCTGCCTGGTGCCGCTGTTGTGGATGACGATGTAACGCCAGCGACCCTTGCGGACTCCGGCGCGATCGATCGCGGAACGAACGGAGCTGCTGAGGTATTTCCAGCGCTTGAACCAGCCGGAAGGCGGCGCCGGTGCGTCACCTTGCTCGTTCGATTTCTCGATGAAGACCTGGGGCGGCGCGGGCGCAGGCGTGACGCGAGGCGGCGGCGTGACGGGCGCCGGCGTGGACGGACGCGGGCGCGGAGTCGCGGGTTCGGGAGTTGAGGGTTGAGGTCGCGGGACAGGTTCGGGAACTCGCGGACGCGGGGTCGCTTCGGGTTCCGGTCTGGGTTGCGGCCGGGGCATCGGCGTCGCTTCGGGCTTCGGCTCGGGCACGGGTTCCGGAACTGGTGTCGTTGGCGGTGGAAGCGGACGCGGTTTCGGTTTCGGCGTGCTCTCGGGCGACGGCGTCATCGGAATGGTGCGCATCTCCTCGCGTGCGCGGAGGAACTGCCGCTTCTTATCTGCGTCCACCGGTGCCTGGGGCTGCTGCCCGCTCGCGCCTGTGTTCATGAGCATCCCGAGGCCGAACAACAGCAATAACTTGGCGAGCACGCCGCGGATGCTATCAGACGAAAACCGGCATTCAAGGGGCCACCGAGCCCGCTTCCGTTTTGGGCGCTGCCGGGAAATTGCGCCGTAGAAATCGCCCCCGGTCGAGCTACGCTCCGGGCATGAAGTTGTTTCTTTTGCGCTGGCTGACCACCACCCTTGCCGTGGGCGTGGCGGTGCAACTCACCGGCATGCGCACGGAAGGCTGGCTGCCGTTGATCGCGACTGCGCTGCTCCTCGGCATCATCAACGCTTTCGTGCGCCCGGTGCTGCTGTTGCTCAGCCTGCCGTTCGTGCTCGTGACGCTCGGGCTCTTCATTCTCGTGCTGAACGCGATCTTCCTCGCGCTCGCCGGCGGGTTGATTCCCGGCTTCCACGTGGGCGGCTTTGGTAACGCTTTCTTCGGTGCGATCATCGTGAGCCTCGTCAGTTCCGTTCTCAACGGCCTGATTCGTGGAAACGACGGCCGTTACCACATGCAGGCGCCTTCTCCCCGTCCGGAGATCAAGCAAGTGCAAGGGCGGGTCGTGGAGTGACTCCGGCGGATTGCACCGCGTATTTTGCGGCGGACTTGCGCCGCACTTCACCCTAGTGCTTGGCGTTCGCTTGCCGCCACTTCCACCGAATCGCATGACTTATTGCCTCAGCCTCGTCTGCCGCGAAGGCCTCATCTTCCTCTCTGATTCCCGCACCAGCGCCGGCGTCGATAACATCAATGTGCGGCCGAAGATGCGCATCTACACCGATCCCGGCCATCGTGTGCTCTGCCTGATGTCCTCGGGCAATCTCTCGCTCACCCAGTCCGTGATTGCGTTGATCGAAGACGACGGGATGCGCGCGAAAAGCAATCCGGAGCTGCCGCATCTGCTCAATCAACCGACGATGTTCGAGACCGCGCGTTATGTTGGGGCGAAGATCCGCAAGGTCGCCGAAATGGATCGTGCGGCGCTTGAACGCGATGGCTTCAGCTTCAACAGCAACTTCATCCTCGGCGGCCAGATCGAAGGCCAGCCGCCACAGATTCATCACGTGTATCCGCAGGGCAACACGCTCCAGGCGACTGCGGAGACGCCCTTCTTACAGATTGGCGAATACAAATACGGCAAGCCGATCCTCGACCGCGGGTTCAAGTACGAGACACGGCTGTCCGATGCGGTGAAGTTCGCGATGCTTTCGATGGAAGGGACGGTGAAATCGAACGTCTCGGTCGGGCCGCCCTTCGATCTCTTCGCCTACGAAGCGGACTCGCTCGAGGCGAAGCACCAGCGACGTTTCGAAGACCGCGATCCCTACTTCAGCGAGATCCAGCGGAAGTGGGGTGAAGGGATCGTCCGGTTGGTGGAAGAGATGCCGGGGATCGAGTTCTCCTCCACTTCCACATGAACCCGGCGGCGGGACGCGTGCGGGTGAAAATTTGCGGCGTGACGAACCGGGCGGACGCCGAGACCGCCATCGCGCTGGGTGCGGATGCACTGGGTTTTAACCTGTTCGCACAATCCAAACGCTGCATCACGCTCGACTCGGCCGCGGCGTGGCTGATGGAGCTGCCGCCGTTCGTCACGCGGGTAGCGGTGTTGGTCAATGAACCCCTCGACGAGGCACGTCGTGTCGCGCAGCACCCGGCCATCGATTGGGTGCAATTCCATGGCGACGAAGACGGCGCGTACTGTGCGGCGTTCGCGCGATCTGGTTTGCCGTTCATCAAAGCGGTTCGCTTGCGCGATGCCGCCGCGGTCAATGGCGCCGTGAACTTTTCCACGCGGCAGGTTTTGCTCGATGCGCACGCGGGCGCGGCCTACGGCGGCACCGGAACATCGCTCGACCTGACACTTGCGGCTGAATGCAAACGGCTGCATCCCGATCTGAATCTCATCGTGGCCGGCGGTCTCCGTCCGGAGAACGTGGCGGAAGTAGTGCGCGTGATTCGGCCGTTCGCGGTGGATGTGGCGAGTGGCGTGGAAACAGCCGACCCACGCCGCAAAGACGCGGAGAAGATCCGCCGCTTCATCGCCAACACCGCGGTAGCGTCGTAGCGCGGCTGTAGAGGAAGCTGCCAGCTTCCCCGGTCTCTGGAAGATCATACCGGGAACCCAACGGGTTCCCCTACAGGTGCGGCTTTGGCGAGGAGCCATCTTCCGCCTTCGACTCTCACTAAGGCAAATGTGAGAGCGGTAAACTCGCAGCTTCGCGAGTGAGTTCTCAATAATCTGACACTGAAGGGGCTCTGGCCCGGCCTGTGCTGAATGCTTTTGCACATCCGATTTCCCAAACCTCGAATCACAAGCCCTCTTATGGCCAAACTCCATCCTACCCTCTGCGCGCTCGCCGTGCTTTCCGTCGGCACCGCGCTCGCCCAAGAGACGGCACCGCTCTCTTCCACACCGAATCCGGCCGCGGCGATCGCTCCGGCTGCGATTGAGCCTCCGGTCGCGGTCACCGGCGAGGTGGCCCAGATCGCACCCCCAGCGGCAGTCCCGGACGCGGCGCCGATCCCCGGAGTCGATCCAGCGCTCACTCCCGTGGCACCAGCACCCAACGGCAACCGGTTGAATGATTTCCAAGGCGATCCGATCGACCTCGTGCTGCGCACCCTCGCTCGTCAGGCAGGCATGAACATCGTGGTCAGCGATCAAGTCGCGACCACCGCCGGCACGGTGAACATGCGCATCGCCGACAAGTCGCCGAAGCAAGCCATCGAGATCATCGTCGAAAGCAAGGGCCTGATCATGGATGAAGGCAAAGGCGGCGTTTATTACATCAAGACGACCGCTGAGAAAGCGAAGGAGCCAACCGAGAGCGCGAGCTACACCCTGAGCTACGCCCAATCCAAAGACATTCTCCCGCTCCTCACGACCCAGCTCCAGAGCGCCGTCCCACCGCAGTTTGACCAGCGGACGAACACCGTCTTCTACCGTGAGAATCGCTCGAACATGGAGAAGATCGCGCTGTTCCTCCAGACCATCGACACGCCGACGCAGCAGGTGATGATCGAAGCGCGCCTCGTCGAGGTGACGGCGAATCCGAAGCAGAGCTACGGCATCAACTGGGGCGGGGTGCTTGGCGGCTCCTCAAATGCGCAGACGATCAGTCTCGCGGGTTCCAACGTCGCAGGCAGCATCGTTAATGGCCTCACCGGCACCAGCGCCGGCACCGGCACGACGACTTCGGCAGGAACTCCCATCACCAGCGGGAGCGGGACCACGACGACGTCGGGATCCGCCTTGAATACGACGGGTGCGACAAACTCGAGCAACTTCACCAACAGCCTGGCCTCGACGGGCAATTTCCTCCGCGACGCCAGCAGCTTCAGCAGCCTTGGCAGCGCGCTCGCCGGTCAGTTTGCGATCCTCAATGTCCCGCAGCTCTCGGTCACCTTGCGGATGCTCAATGAAGATGCGGACGCCGAGTTCCTCGCCAACCCACGGGTGGTCACGGCGAACAACACCGAAGCCGAAATCAAGATCACCACGTTGCGCCCGATCCCGCAGTTGAACTTCAACGAGCAGACTGCGCAGGCGGTCTTCAGCGGGTTCGCGGACAAAGAATTCGGCAACACGCTGAAGGTCACGCCATCGATCAATAAAGACGACTTCGTCTCGCTCGTGGTGAAGCCCGAGATCAGCACCTCACCCGGCGATGTGAACTTCCAGTTCGGCGGCGCCGTGGTGAGCAGCCCGATCATCGACAAACGCACCCTGAACTCGAACGTCCTGATCCGCAGCGGCGACACGCTGGCCATCGGCGGCTTGCTGCAGGATGAAATCCGGAAGGGCCGCGCCAAAGTGCCAATCCTCGGTGACATCCCGATCCTCGGTTACGCCTTCCAGGAAAAGACCTCACAACGGCTGAAGCGGAATCTGCTGATCTTTGTGACCCCGACCGTGATCAAGCAGGGCTACGGCACCGGCCTCGAAGACCAGGTCAGCGGCCTCAATCACAGCGGCGAAGAGTTTGCCGATCCAAACGGCTGGCGCAACAACGCCAAGGGTGCAAAACGCCTCGTGCCGACTTCCCACCGCTCAGTCGCTGCCGACTATCCGAAGCCGGGCATGGCGCCGGCGCCAGTGAAGCTCCGCACGACCCGAACCGTGATCACCCGCGGAAAGTAACGCGGATCAGATCCTCAGTCGAAAACGCCGGCCAGATCTCTGGCCGGCGTTTTCGTTTTGCGGGACGACTCCGCACTCGCTGTAGGGGAACCTGCCAGGTTCCCCAGCCGTGATGCGGAACGCTGGGCGGCTCGTTTCACCGTTCCGACCGCATCGGCAGCGCAAACGCCACATACGCATCGCCTGTCGGAGTCGCGAGTTTTCCACCGCCCGTCGCGGGCACCACGATGAATTGCCGACCTCCGACTTCATAGCTGGTCGGCGGCGCCGAGCCGGTCCACGGAAGCTCGTGCTGCCAAAGTTCCGCACCGGTTTCTGAATCAAAGGCGCGGATCCTCCGGTCTCGCGTCCCGGAACAAAAGACCAGCCCGCCTGCTGTGACCGTGGCGCCGCCGAAGTTCTCCGTCCCCGTTTTTGCGACGCCCTGTTTCGTGAGCTCCTCGTATTCGCCGAGCGGTACCTGCCACGGGGTCTCACCGGTGTTCAGATCGATGCATGTCAGCGTGCCCCAAGGCGGTGTGCAGGCGGGATAGCCTTCATGATCGAGCAGCTTTTGCCAGCCACCGAAAGTCCACCGCGTCTGCGCCGCGGTCACTGGTGTCGCATCCGGCCGATCACGGACAAAAAGGAAATCGAGCAGGTCCTTGCGTTGATCATCCGTCAGTTGCGGCGAAGGCGGCATCGCTCCCCGGCCGGTATGCAACAGCGTCAAAACTTCCTCGTCCTTCATCCGATGCCTCAGCCCAATCAGCGGCGGGGCCAGCTCTCCGCCGCGCCGTTCTGGGCCGTGACAGGACACACAGTTTTGCGCAAAGACCACCTCGCCGGCAGTCGGCGCACGCTTCGGATCACGCGGCGGCTCATCATCCCGAAAAAGGGTGATGTACCACGGGATTTCATTGCCGCTCACGAACAGCCGCCCAGTGCGCGGATCGACGCACGCACCCGTCCACTCCGCGCCGCCGTGCTCATTGAAGATCACCGTCGGCTTGCCTTCCGCGAACGGCGCGAACCAACCGAAGTTTGCACGCCCGACTACTCGCATGGCTGCAGCGCGCGCTGCTTCGCTGCGATTCGTCACGTCTTCGAGCCGGAACTCCTGTCGCGAAAACGGGCGCGGCAAAGCGGGAGCGGGCTGATAAGGCCAGGTCTCCTCGCCGGGGATCTTCGACTCCGGCGCGCGCCGCATCCGGATCGGGAAAAGCGAGCGGCCGGTGACGCGATCGAGCACGAAGGTGTTCCCGAGCTTCGTGACCTGCGCGACCACATCGAAGCGTTGACCCCCGCGCTCGATCGTCGTGAGGATCGGCGGTGCGGGAACATCCCAGTCCCAGATGTCGTGACGCACTTCCTGGAAATGCCAGAGCCGGCGGCCCGTCAGTGCGTCCAGCGCCAGCACGCAATTCGCGAAGAGATTCCGGCCGCGATGGCGCATGCCCATGAAATCCGGCTTGGGCGAGCCGGTGGAAATGAACGCGATCCCCCGCTGCTCATCGAGCGCCATGCCACCCCAACAGTTCGCGCCTTTGTCCGGCGGATCCCAAGTCTCGGCTCCAGATTCGCCCGGTTGCGGCACGGTGTGAAATGTCCACAGCAGCGCACCTGTGGCGACATCGTAGCCGTGCACATCCCGCTCATAGCCGGGCATGACCAGCACGTTGCGGAAGATCGCGCCCGCCACCGTGCCGCTCGTTTCGATCCGCACGCGCCCGTTCTCCCCGAAGCCTTGCACGGCTTGTCCCGTCGCCGGGTTCAACGCGTAGATCCACTTCCCCGCCGTAAACAGCACGCGCGCCTCCGCCGCATCGTTGCCCGGCCACCAGAGCAGTCCGCGCCGCGCGGGCGGATCGGCCTGGTTGCGTGGCCCCGGCTCCCCTTCCACTTTGAAGCGCCACCGCTCCGTCCCGTTCGCCGCATCGACGGCGACGATGAAGCCGCCCGGCGTCGGCGCGAACATTGTTCCCTCCACCACGATCGGGTTGCACTGGATGTTCCCAGTGCCGTCCTTCGAGTGGTAAGTCCACGCCGCTGTGAGCTGCGAGACGTTCTCCCGATTGATCTGCTCCAGCCCGGAAAACCGGTTGCTCGTCGCATCACCGTGCGAGCGATGCCACTTTCGGAATGCTCCCGGCGCAAGCGAGTCTTCCGACTTGGTCAGGGATTCGATCGGTGCGGCGGGTTCCTCGTAGGTCTCGGGCAAAGCCGCGCGTCCGAGTTCGCGGTCGAGTTCCGCCATGATCTCGTCGTGATCGTAAAACCGCGCCTCCACACCCGTCGGCGGAACCTCCGCGCCGGCACTCCACACGATTGCGTTCAAGATGAACTTCCGGAAATCGGCGTGTTGCCAGTGCTCGTAAAAATGGCCGCAAGTCGTCCCGAATCCTCGACCTCCGTTGGGCCGCTGCTTCGCCCACGCGATCACATTGCCATCCGGCTCGCGACCGCCGAGCGCAGGCACGCGGAGCAAAGGCGTCGCTGCGCGTTCCGGATCGAAGCGCAGATTGTGATAAAACTCTTCGCGCAAGCGGAACGGCTGGACACTGCGCAAAACCGGATGCTCGGGCGCCGCGAGCTGAACCTCGGCATCCAGCGTGCGAATCGCCGAGTGCCACTGACGCTTGCCGTCCGTCTCCCAATCGAAGTAGCCGCCACTCCATTCCAGGATTTCACGGGCATACGCGTCCGGCGCGAACGTCGAAAAATGGAACGTCAGAAAACCGCACCCGCGTGCGATCTGCCGCGCGATCGTGGCGGCGCGTTCGGGCGAGGCAAAATGCGGCGCCTCCTCGTATTTGTCTCCATCGCGTCCATCGCTGATCACCATCACCGCATCCGCATCGTCCAGCGTGCGCGGATCGCGTGGCCAGCCATCGAGATGAAACTCGGTCCGAACGCGGTCGCCCACATTCGAGCGATCGAGCATCACTTTGATCAAGCGCGCTGACCACGGGTAATCATGGATTCCATTCCCCTCCGGCCCGTGACTCTTCCTGCCCGCGATCACCACGATCTTCTTCTTGGGAGCCGGCTCCTGTGCGGCAGCCGGAACCGACAGGACGAACAGGAGAACAAAGATCAGGAGCCGGCGCAGAGTCGTAGCCATGCCCGGATTGTTTCCTCACCGCTCCCACGCTTCCAAGTCCCGTCTCCCTCAGAGCGTCCGCAAATACCGATTGCCTTTGGAGTTCATCCGTTTAGCCTCCTCGCCCCGAAACAAAGCGGCCGATTCAGCCGCAGACAACGCCAGGTTTTCAACGCATCCGTAGCTCAACTGGATAGAGCGCTGCCCTCCGAAGGCAGAGGTTGTGGGTTCGACCCCCGCCGGATGCATATTCGAATTCACGGAAACGCCCACAAAACAGGGTTCCCGGCTACGATCACCCGATTCGCGGTAGCAACGCGTTCTCCCGTGAAATGGCAGTGATTGGCGTGTGTTTTCCACCTTGCGCGAACCCGTTGGACGTAGCTACCACTCTATAACGCGTTCATTGCACGGAAGGCAGCCAGAGAGGTGGGGGCGGAATCCTTTCTCAACTCGTCCTCGTGGATCACTGATATGCAGCCCTCCAGAAGATGCTCAGAACCTTTTATTTGAAAGTGGCGAAGCGGTTCGCGCACAAGGCAAACAAGCTGACCATCGACGTTTGTTTAACCGCAACAGCAGGGTATTACGCGCTGAAGAAGTATTTGGGTTTCTCTCTGACTGCATGGCTGTCGGACTATTTCACGCCCGCGGGAGTGCCTTGGGTGGCATACCCGCTATGCGGGCTTCTCGTATATTCCGTGTTGGGAAAGGTTTTCCTCCTCATCTCGGAAGCTTTCCCTGCGACTCGCGTCAAAGTCACGGAAGCTGGCGGCCTGAACCACTGCTGTCTCCGCATCAATGACGAGATCAGTCGCCACATTCAGACGATCGCCAACGAGCCAGCGAGCGCTACGGGAAGCTTTACGAGTCAGCACAGCTTCGATATCAACGTGGGCCTAGTCGTTCTCGCGCTGGCGGAGCAGCTTCGAAACACGCTGGATGGAGCGGCTCGGAACAGAGACATTTTCATCTCGGTATATTCAGTTCCAACGATGCATGACCTTGCCGCTCCGCGGGAACAGCTTGATTATCTCACACACTTTCCTCCGGACCGCGATCTTGTCCGCAGCCGCACTCTCCTTCTGAGTCCCGATGGCCCATTTAGGACCTACGAATGCGTGAAGTGCATCAATGCGCAAGAAGACACGCGCTTGGATTGGGATTGCGCCGATTACGAAAAGACGCCCGCAAAGCGTCATAAAACTGTTTCGCACTACATTGGAATGAAAATCAAGTGCAACATACCCTCTTGGGGTTTCTGAATATTGAACTGCACAACAAGCGATTCTTCGCGTCCGAATCTGAGATGGCGGACTACGTTGAAAGCCATCTCGTTGCGTTCCGATATCTACTAGAGTACCAGTTTTTAAAGCGTGTCTTCTTCCGATCGGTGGCTACCAATCTGCTACATCCCGCCTCCTCATGAGCCCGCAACAACAACAACAAGCTGCTGAATCTCGGCGTAACAACCAGCGGCTCTACGAAGCGGTGAAGGCGGTAAAACAGGCTCAAGAGCCGCGCATTCAGCGGGACAGCGGACGCGTGAAAATCGTTGTGCGCGAGCGCGAACGCGCTGCGGCGTAGGAGCTTCCCTTAACCTGCGCAGTCGAGACCCCAGAGGCTCGATCACCGTTTCGCGGATAAAGCCCCCCTGAGCCATTACCGTCACTGCAGAGACTAATTGGTTGCTTCTGCGGAACTTTCCTCTGCGGCCCCGAGAGACCGTGTGGAACCTCCGAAGGCAGAGGTTGTGACTTCGACCCCCACCGGACGCAGCTTCACGAGCAAGCAATCTGTCGTTGCGCGATCAGTTTGCCAAACACCAACGCATGAGGCGCTGATCAGCGCTGGAAGTGTAGTATTCTGACCAGTGAGAGCTGTTCCAAGGCCTTGAGATCTGTTGGGGCCTGCTATTATCCGAGGGAGGAGCTCACATTCTGAGTGAAAGCTTCTGCACATGGCACAGTTCCAGCAGCTGTGCTCACATACTGAACCTGAACGACGAACGTTCAAGGTTCTCCCCAGAGCTACCTTGGTGGTTTGTGCGACCCGCACTGCTCCTGAGTTTGGGAGCATCCTGCTCGCTCTGCGCCGCCGCGTGGTCGTATGCTCCGCTGCTGGTCCGCGTGTTTTCGGAAGGCGCCACTCAGCGGGCGAAAGCACCGGTCACTTTAGCTTCGTCAACGCGCTAGCTCCGTCGCAGAAAGGCGCTGGCTGGTTTGCCGGTGAGCCTTCACTCAGCAAATCCGTCGATTGGCGGCAGTTCGCAGCCGCGACGCGCTCGTCGACCACCGCGACTACTCTGCGCCTACTGTCTTGTAATCGAAGGGGCGGAACCTCGCGCTATCCCGCGAGCGTTTTGTTCCCGCCTCGGCCGGCGAAGAAATAGACGATCGCGCCGACGATGTGCAGGAAGAAGATGACCAGCAGCCAGATGATTTTCTGAGTGCCATCGAGGCGATTGTTCGCGACGCAATCGATCAGCATCCACAACCAAAAGAGCGAAGTCAGGAGGGCAATGATGAGGCCCACGATGCCGAGGCCAGCGAGGAAACCGGGGAGATTTGATTCGTTCATGGACAACCCGAATGCGCTGCTATCCCTCGACCATGCAATAAAAATCCCGTGTGCCGACGACACGACGAATGGCTCAGGACGAATCGTTCCATACGCCGCCGAGCTTCTCTGGTGGCGCGCGTTCCCGCGACTTGCGGCGCCTGCACTGGAAGGCATGATCGCCGCTCCCCCTCTCGATCCAGAGTCGGCATAGTGTTTGGGTGAAAGTCGCCGTCTTCAGCACCAAACCGTACGATCAGCGTTTCCTGAGCGGAGCAGCCGGAAGCGAACGGCATGAGTTCCTGTTTCTGGAGGATCGGCTGAATGAACGAAACCCCGCACTGGCCGCGGGCTGTTTGGCCGTTTGCGCATTCGTGAACGATGAGCTTAACGCGACAACCCTCAAGCTGCTGGCCGAGCGCGGGGTCCGCTTGATTGCTTTGCGTTGCGCCGGTTTCAATCAGGTCGATGTCAAAGCCGCAGACGCTCTGGGCATCAGCGTTCGCCGGGTGCCGGCGTATTCGCCGTATGCGGTCGCGGAGTTCGCGCTCGGTTTAATCCTGACGCTGAACCGCAAGTATCACCGCGCGTTCAACCGAGTGCGTGAAGGGAACTTCGGGATCGACGGCTTGCTCGGATTCGACCTGCACGGCAAGACGGTCGGGCTGATCGGCACGGGCAAGATCGGCCTGCTCACGGCCAAGCCGCTAGGCGCGATGGGTTGCCGGCTGCTTGGCTGCGATCCGTTTCCGAATCCGGAATTCATCGGGCTCGGCGGCGAGTACGTCGAACTACCCGCGCTGCTCACCGCGTCCGACATCATCAGCCTGCACTGCCCGCTCGATCGGAGTTCGTTTCACCTGATCAACGCGCAGACGCTCGCGAAGATGAAACGGGGCGTGATGATCATCAACACCAGCCGCGGCGCCTTGATCGATGCGGCAGCGCTGATTGGCGCATTGAAGAGCGGGCAAGTCGGTTATCTCGGGCTCGATGTTTATGAGCAGGAGGCCGACATTTTCTACGAAGACCTCTCAGGCGAAATCATCCAGGACGATGTCCTGCAACGGCTGCTCACGTTTCCAAACGTGATGATTACCTCGCATCAGGCTTACTTCACCGACACCGCGCTGCGGAATATCGCGGAGACCACGATCGCGAATCTCGACGACTTCGAGCATGGCCGCCCGAGCAGCAACGAGGTGAAAGCCGAGCGGGGAACTGCAGCTCGGTGAGCTTCCGCTAAGGCCTCTCGTCTGCGGCGAAGCCGCGCTACTTCGCTGCGGTGATCGGCGCGAGCGGCACGGGATCGAACTCGCGAGTGAGCTTTCCCGAAGCGGTCTCGAACACGCGTAATTTACCGTCGTATCCACCGACCACGACCCACGCGCCGGTCGGCTCGAAAGCGACCGCGAACACCGCACCTTCCGCTCCTTTCAACGTCGCGACGCGCTTGCCATCGGCAGCTTTGAAGAGTCGCGTTTCTCCGGTGGCACACCCCGCGGCGATCCACTGCCCATCAGCACTCCAGGCCAGCGCGTGGACTGGCCCGGGCATGCGTTCGCATTCACGCACGTAGCTGTTTTCCTTGTTGTCACCCTCCGCGAGCCGGCCGCCGCGCGGCTCCATCTTGTGGATGCGAATGCCGCCCTTTTCGTCACCAAAGACCACCAGATTCTCACGCGGGTGTCGCGCCAGACTGAGCACCGGATCGCGCGGGATGTTCACGTCGTCGATCAGCCGGCCGGTCGCCACGTCGATGAGCTTCACCGCGCGATCGCGGCTGGCGGAGACGAGACGCTGGCCGTCATCGCTGAAGCACGTCGCGTAAACCCAATCGATGTGGTTGTCGCACTTCATCACCTCGCGGCCATCGGCCGTGGCGAAGACGCGGACGGTCTTGTCCGCACACCCGACCGCAACCCGGGAAGCGTCAGGCGAGAACGAGACGCCGAATACGGAGTCCTTCGTCGTGAGAATGGAGCGGACGAGTTGTTGCGAAGCGAGATCCCAAAGCTGGATCTCCCCATACTCGGACGCCGCACCGCCCGCGACGGCGAGTTGCCTTCCATCGGGTGAAAACGCGACGGACTCGATCCGCGGCGACTGGCCGACGAGGCGGCCGATGACTTTCGACCCGTCGCCGGAATGCAGCAGCACTTCGTGAAATCCGGACACCGCCAGCACGCTTCCATCTGGCGACCACGCGAGTGCCGAAACCGACGGCAGCGCGCGATAAACGGGGGGCGCGGCGAGCCGATGCAGCCCACCATCCGCAGGCGTGTCGTCCTTCGCACCTTCCGCGATCCAACGGGTGATCACGGCGACCTCCTCTGGAGTCAGCGGTTCGCCGTCTTTCGGCATTTCGGGTTCATCGCCGCTGACGGTTTCGATCAGCTCGCTGGTCTCCGGTTTGCCGGCGTGAATCGCCTCGCCGGCTTTGCCGCCCTTCATCAGCGCGGGGAAAGTCGAGAGATCGAGCTGGCCTTTGGCTTTGCCGGGCTTGTGGCAGGCGACGCAATTTGCACGCAGGATTGGAAAGACGTCGCGATGAAAGCTGACCGGAGTTCCGTCAGCGCCGGACACGTTTTGCGCCGGAGCAAGCAGGAGCAGAACGGCAGCGAAACGCAGCGCCTGAAGCAGGTGCGGGTGCTTCATGGCACGGTTTTCAACTCCAGCTCGTAAGCGTAAAACGTCCCGCCCCGGTCGCCCGCATCCTGGACACTGACGAAGTAGTTCCCATCGCTCGGCGCCGTCAGCGTTGCCATCGGATCGCGGCTCCCGGCGGAGTCGTCGTTGCTGCACAGGAACTGGCCGCGCGCATCGAACATCGTGAGCACCGGATCGAGCAGCGAAGCGCTTTGCGCGGCGATGACACGCGTCTCGATCCGTTCCCCAGCCGTCGCTTTGAATGCAAAGACGTCCACATCTTTGTCTTCCTTGATGACGCCTCGCAGCGTCTTGGTCCGGTCGATCCCTTGAGCTTCGCGGAACCCGCCGTTCGGCTCCTTTTCATCGATCAATGCAGCCCCAGCGATCACCCGAAGTTCCCGCTCCGGCGTCCATCCACCGCCGGTGTTGACCTGATATTTCAACGTGCCTGGCGGACGCTCGGCTGGAACGGTGAGCACCATCTCGAGCTGGGTGTCGCCGATCTCTTTCACATCCAGTCCGTTGGGCGCGTCGGCTTTCTTTTTTTCCTTGAGCTCAGCCTTGATCGTCGGATCGGCAGGCACAAATCGCAGCTCGGTCGCGCTGTCCAACCGCAGCCCGCGCAAGCGCACGGTCGCAGTCACACCCGGGCTGACTTCCAGCGGAGCGCACGCGGTGACGCGTGGCGGTTCCGGCTTCTTTTCCTTTTCCTGAGCCTCGCTCGATCGGAACGAGACAGCAGCGAGCGCCAGCAGCGCGAAAGCACGGAGGCGCACGCTCAGCTGTACAGCTCTTGCACGACTGACCCTTCCGCAAGGATCGACACCGGCCGGCCTTCGGGCGTGAGCAGATCCTTCGTGGGATCGATCCCGAGCGCGTCGTAAATGGTCCAGCAGACGTCCGCCGGGCGAACCGGCCGCTCGGTGACGAACGCGCCATTCTTATCTGTCGCGCCGAGCACTTGTCCGCCGCGCACCCCGGCGCCGGCGAAGATCAGCGAACCCGCCCGGCCCCAGTGATCGCGGCCGGCATCCTTGTTTACCTTTGGCGTGCGGCCAAACTCACCCATCGCGACGACCAGCGTTTCCTTCAGCGTCCCGCGCTCGTGCATGTCGCGGATCAACGTTGCGAAACCGCGATCAAACTCGGGGAGCTTCTTGTCGAGGCCTTCAAAGATCTTCTTGTGATGATCCCAGCCGCCGTAGTTCACGGTTACGAAACGGACGCCGCTCTCAACGAGCCGACGCGCCATCAGGCAGCTTTGGCCGAATTCGTTCCGTCCGTATTCTTCGCGCAGCTTCGCGTCCTCGCCCGAGATATCGAAGGCGGACTGCGCCTTCGGGGAGAGCACCATCTCGGCGGCCTTTTGGCCGAACTCATCGTAGGTCGCGATCTGGTCGTTGCCCTTGATGTGCCCCGCGAGGCTGTCCACCGCTTCGAGCATGGTCTTCCGTCGATCCATAACCTGCGGTGTTACGCTCGGTGGTTGGGAAAGGTCGCGTACTTTGAAGTCCGCATCGTTCGGATTGCCGCATTTGAACGACTCGAAACGACCGCCGAGCCATGCGCTCTTCCCGAGTTCCCATGTAAACGACGGGTTCTTCGGAACCGCGATGTAAGGCGGCACGATGCCGGAAAAACCAGTCTCGTGTGCGACGACGGCGCCCATCGACGGATAGTCGCCGAACGGCGAACCGAAGCGGCCGGACAGCACCCAGTTCGTGGCCGTCTCGTGATGATCGTTTTCATGCGTGCCGGAGCGGACCAACGTCACTTTGTCCATCTGCCGAGCGATCTGCGGGAGCAGTTCGCCGATCTGCAGACCTGTCACCGTCGTGGGGATCGTTTTGTATTTGCCGCGGATTTCCTCCACCGCGTCAGGCTTGGGATCGAAGGTATCGTGATGCGAAATGCCGCCGCCGAGGAAGACGAGGATTACCGATTTCGCGCGCGCTCGCGAAGCGGCGCCCGCGATCGCTTTCTCGACTGAGAGGAGATTCGCCAGCGTGAGGCCGATTGGGGCGAGCGCTCCGATGCGGATGAAATCCCGGCGTGAAAGGCCGTTGCAAAGATGCGAGCGGCGCGGAGTGGGAGAGACGTCGAGCATGGCGGGGATCAGTGATTGAAAGCGAAATCCTTGGCGTTAAGGAGAGCCCAGAAAAGGTCGCGGAAAACGTCCTCACGTTTGTCGGCGGCGAGGCTGGCGCGAACGGTTTCGCGTTCGCGGTCGGTCGGCGGACGATTGACCGTCGTGAGGAAAATGGACGAGCAAACCGCGGCATCATCGGGGTTCTTAAGCAGCGCCGTGAGACGGCCGTCCGGATGCGTGATGCGCTGCTGAAGTTCGTCGCTGTTATGAAGGTGCAGCAACTGCGGCAGGGTCACTTCGCCGCTGCGCTCGCAAGCGCATGCAGTGACGCGTTCGGATCGGCCGAAGAGCGTCAGGAAATAGGATGAGACGCTAGGCTCGGGAAGCTGCACGGCGCGGGTGCCGAGCGGGTAGCCGTCATACTTTGTCGGCACATCCGTCGCCCCGGCGATCGCATCCGTGAGGACTTCGGCGGGAAGCCGGCGGGCGTAATAATGTGAATAGAAACGCGTCTCGGTTTCGTTGCCCGGCAGCGTGCCCGATCGAAGCTGATAGGCGCGTGAATTCAGGATCAGTCGCATCACGTGCTTCAAGTCGTAGCCGTGATCGACGAACTCCCGATTGAGCACTTTCCAAAGCTCGCCGTTGGAGGGCGGATTGCTCGCCCGGAGATCGTCGGCGGGTTCGACCAAACCGACGCTGAAGAAGTGTTTCCAGATGCGGTTCACCATCGCGCCGCTGAAGTTCTCGCTCCCGAGCATCCAATCAACGAACTGCTCTCGCGGGTCCCGGTCCGGCTCGAATTTCCAAGGCGCGCGATCAAGCGGTTGCGGCGCCATTTGCTTGTTGGTGCGCGGCTGATTGACAGACGGCTGGCGCGTCCGTAGCTCGGCGATCCGTTTCGTCATCGACTCGACCTGCTTCTTCGCTTCCGCGGCTTTCTTCGTCGGCTCCTCGCCGCCAGGCTCTTCGCCGAAACTCAGCGCAACGGTTTGTGCCTCGAGGAGCTTCTCCTTTGCCTCGACGAGCTTCTCTGTCGCTTCCTGTTCCTCCCGCGAGGTGGTGTTGAGTTCCGTCGCGCCTTTCGCCGGCTCGACGCGCTTGAGCGAGACCTTCGAGAAGTAGGCGGAGAAATGGTAGAAGTCGTCCTGCGTGTACTTTTCGAGGGGATGATTGTGGCACCGCGCGCAGCCGACGCGGGTGCCGAGAAACGACTGCGCGACCGAGTCCGGCAGCTCGGAATCTTCGACGTTTCGCTTCTCGCCGATGACGGTGATGTAATAGCCGATCTCCGGGTTTTTGACGCTATCGCCGCGGGCGAGCAGGACGGAGCGCGCGAGCTCGTTCCAAGGCCGATTCTGGGCGACCTGCGCTCGCAGCCAGGAGTGAAAAGCGCGCACTCCTTTGGTCCCGCGCACGTCGTGATCGCGTTCCTTGCGGTTCTGCATCAAATCGGCGAGCTGGAGCGTCCAATAGTCGGTCCATTCGGGGCGAGTGAGGAGCTGCTCGACCAGCTGCGCGCGGCGGTCCGGACGGGAGTCGGCGAGAAATGCGGTGGTTTCCTCCGGTGTCGGAAGCACGCCAATCGCATCCAGATACGCACGTCGAATAAACGTCTGATCGTCGCACAGCGGCGAAGGCGGGATGCGCAAGGCCGCGAGCTTATCGAAGATCGGACCGTCGAGCTGGTTCTGCCGCGGGGCGAACTGGCCCGGCTCCACTTCGGTCGGAAACGGCATCGTGAACCGCACCACTTCCACCTGCCCTTGGAAATGCACGCGCACCGAGGCTTCGCCACACCGCAGCGCCTTCACGGATGCGGCGTTCGGCTTCACCGCGAGCGTGGCCTCGTCATTCGAGAAAATCTGCGCGAGCCAGGTCACATCGCGCACGCGGCCATTCGGATAGTGCGCGCGGACGAGCAGCTTCTGCGAATCGCCAGGCTGCATCTGGCGATCGCCGGGAAGGACTTCGAGCCGCACCGCGTCCGCCTCGTCTGCTACGGGGCCGGGAGCCCGCGCGGCGACCCAGTCCACGAGCGTGCTGTAATACCGTGAGTTGGTTTTGAAGCGCGTGCCGCCTTCATGGGCGACTCCGCCGACGGGCTTTTGCACGAGGAGGCTTTGCTCAGGAAATGCGACGTTCAGCCGGCGCCCGTTCACCTCGTTGGTCACCCAGTCGTGATCCCATTCCGGCGCATAGCCGCGGAGTGAAAGTCGAAAGCCATTCTGTCCCGCAAGCTTTCCGTGGCAACCGCCAGCGTTGCAGCCGGTCTTCGTCAGGATCGGGAGAATGTCCTGCCGAAAGGAGGGTGCGACTGGCTCTGAAACATTGGCAACAAGCACCGCCACCTGCTGAACCTGGTCACCGACGCGCACTTCGATCTGCGTCTCCCCGTCCATCACGGCGCGGCATTCTCCCGTGGTGTTGACGGTGACGATGGTGGGAGCTGCCGAGGAGAACTTCGCGGATGCCGTCACATCCGTCTTCCGCCCGTCCGCATCAACGCGCGTCACCAGCAACCCATGCAAACGATCCGCGCCTTTGAGCTCGATCCGCTCTGGCTGAACCAGAAGGTGACCAGCCGCCTCTGCGACACCGCAAAACGCGAGCAGAGCCAGACCAGTGCGCCACATCTGCGCAAACGAGGAGCGTGGGAGAGGGCGCAACGGCATGGAATCGCTGGGAGGACTCGTGAAGCGCGCTTTCCTTAGCCCGCCAAACGGTGGAAGCAAGGCGAGAACCCGCACAAGATGCCATGGGCGTTATCGTAAGGGCAATGTGGGCCCGGTGATCCGATCGCACACCGCTCCAAGTCTCGATCACTCTGTTTGAAAGGTCTTGTGAGCCGGGGTCTCGTCCCTTCACGCTCCGACCACAAAGGATGATGAGAAACGCTCTGACTGAGATCGCTGACCGGATGGGGGCACGGGAGGAAATCGCCGAAATCCACGGGTATTTCCGCAGTCATCGGACCCGCCTGACATCGACCCTGGATTTCTTCAAGCTCTGGGAGCTCACCGGAAAGCGAATCCTCGAGATCGGCCCCTTCTTCGCTTACACGCCATTTCTGTTTCGACAGCAAGGGAACGAGGTCGTCGTCCTCGAAGGTACCGATCCGGTAATCGCGCCCTTACTGAAGCCGTATCAAGAGGCGGGGATCCGCTGCGATCAGATTAACCTGTTGCGCATCTTTACCAGGGAGGACCGGGAGAAGGCGCGTCTCCCGTATGAGGACGGGAGCTTCGACACGTTCATCTGCTTCGAGACGATGGAGCATCTCAACTTCAACCCAGTGCCTTTCGTGCGGGAGGTGCATCGCATCCTGGCGCCTGGTGGACTCGCGTTCATTACGGTGCCCAACCTGGCCAAGCTCGACTTCCGCATCCGGCTGATGCTGGGCCGGCCTATTCGCACGACGATCGACGATTATTACCAGTTCGCTGATTACAACGCTGGCGAGTTTCTTGGCTTCCACTGGCGGGAGTATCTTCTGGGCGAAATCGTTGAGCTCTTCTCCCGAGGCGGCTTTGCCGTTGAAACGGCCGCACACCTGAACTCATTCATCGACCGGGACGACACCTCGCTGGGCCGGCACCTGAAGCGTGCCCTCGGCAAAGTAGCAATCGGGATTTGGCCCGACATGGCGCAGAATTGCGCGCTCGTGGTCAGAAAGATCTGATCGGCTTGCGATCCGGGCGCTGCGGCGCCCGATCGTCAACGACGGTGCGGTTCGAGAGCGCCTCGCAGGTTTGTCCTTGGGCAGCCGCGCTCCTTCATCAGTCCGATTCCCATGCGCCGTATTTCGACTCCCGGAGATTTCCCTTTGAATGAACTCTCCTGACCGCAGTCTGAACCCCTGCACGATCTTTATGAAACTTCGCTCCCTCCTCGTCTGCGCCCTTGCCGCGTTGTTTGCTTTCGCTCTTCCTCGGTCGGCGCAAGCCGCTGAGGTTTCCTTCGATTTCTTCTACGACTCGCTCGCGCCGCATGGCGAATGGCTGGAGGTAGGCGATTACGGTTACTGCTGGCGCCCCAGCGGAGTGGACGAAGATTGGGCGCCGTATGCCGACGGATATTGGGCTTACACCGATGGCGGATGGACGTGGGTCAGCTATGAAGAATTTGGCGGGATCGTTTACCATTACGGCCGCTGGGTAAGGCTGGAGGACGAAGGCTGGTGCTGGGTGCCGGATTACGAATGGGCGCCGGCCTGGGTCTCGTGGCGGCACAGCGACGAGCATGTCGGCTGGGCGCCTTTGCCGCCCGAAGTGGTCTATGAGCGCGACCGTGGCATCAGCGTCTGGATTGATTCGCAATACGACATCGGTCCTTCGCACTACAGCTTCTGCCGGACACGAGACTTCGGAGCGCCGGTCCTGCGGGGCGTATTGCTCCCGCGGCGGGACAATCTCGTGATCATTCAGAACACCGTAAACATCACGAACATCAGCTACAACGAGTCGAGCAACTGCATCTTCAATGGCGGTCCTGACTATGTCCGGGTGAACCGTTTCGCCGAACGCCCGATCCCGGCGCTGAAGCTGGTCCAGAACAACAACATCACGATCGTCAACAA
>JAQGOK010000053.1 GCA_028293645.1 Chthoniobacter sp. | reverse complement strand
GTGCGCGCCGTGATGAAACCGCCCGCTTCGACGATCCGATCGTAGGCGGTGCGATCGCAGATCAGATCGCGCAGAATCGGAAACGAACGTGCACGGAACGGCTCCACGTAGATCGTCTCGCCGTCCTTGAACTTCCGCATGTAGAGCTGGCAGGTCGTCGTTTCACTCGGGCCGTGCGGCACGCCATTGATGGTCAACGAACAGGTGCCGCAGATGCCTTCGCGGCAGTCGTGATCGAATGCGATCGGCTCGTCGCCCTTGACCAGCAGGTCCTCATTTACGATGTCCAGCATCTCGAGAAATGAACAATCCTCGGGAATGTTGCGGGCTTCGACATCGACCAATTGCCCCGCTGCGTTTGCGCTCTTTTGGCGCCACACTTTCAGGTGAAGATTCATATAGGAAACAGTGAGCTACTCGGGTAACAGGCCGGGATGTCGCCTGATCGCCTCTGGCGACTGACGCACATCCAGGAGCGCGTGGACGAAGACGCGATCACCCTCCGCAACGCAGTAGAGCGCGTAAGTGGAGTCGGGACGAAGCGGCCGGCGAAAGCGATCGAGGTATGCAGGCGCGGATTGCGGGCACCGGCCAAGTTGCGCCAGGGCTTCGTTAACCCTGGCGTCGAACTGATCCGCGCGCTCGAAACTCGAAGACGCGATCTGAGCATAGACCGTGTGAAAGTGAATCTCCGCTCCGGTAAGGAGGATCGCATCACCCACGCGGCCCATCGATGTACTGTGCCCGCAACTCCGTCCGGACCTCCGACCACTCGCGGCCAAGACTTGGATCCTGTCGATACGCCTCCATGTTCCGCTCCATCGCGCCGATAATCTCGGGATCGGTGATCGGCTCGTCCGTGTTCACGGTGCGGGAGAGTTCGTGACTGAGCTGAGCCCGTTCCTCGTTCGTCAGTTTCATCAACTCCTGGAAGCGATCGAGGATCATGGCTCAGTCTAGGAACAGTCGAGGTCTCCCGCAAACGATCACTTGTAGCTGCGCACGGAGGGCTTCACTTCTTCGAATTCGAGCGGCTCGATGTGGCGCGTAGGCTTTGTGTTTTCCCCGGTGAACTCCCAGGCGGCGACGTGCTGAAAGTTCGCGTCGTCCCGCTTCGCCTCGCCGTCGGGATACTGGAATTCTTCGCGGAAGTGGCCGCCGCACGATTCGCGGCGCTCCTGCGCGTCGAGACAGAGTAGTTCTCCGAACTCCAGGAAGTCCGCAACGCGGCCGGCTTTTTCCAGCGCGACGTTGATCGACTCGCCATCTCCGGTGACGTTGACGTTCTTCCAGAACTCCTCACGCAGGGGCCGGATCTGCGCGAGCGCGCGTTGCAGGCTGCGCTCGCTACGCGCCATGCCGCAGTAGTCCCACATGATGCGGCCGAGTTCGCGATGGAAATGGGTCACGGACCGACGGCCTTTGATTGCGAGCATGCGTTGGGTCTGTTCGCGAACCGCGGCTTCAGCAGCTTTGAACTCGGGCCGTTCGAGGCTTGGGCGCTTGCCGATCTCCGGCGCGAGGTAATTGCCGATCGTGTAGGGAATCACGAAGTAGCCGTCTGCGAGACCTTGCATCAATGCGCTCGCGCCGAGGCGGTTTGCGCCGTGATCGCTGAAGTTTGCTTCGCCGAGCACGAAGAGTCCCGGCACGTTGGACATCAGGTTGTAGTCCACCCAGAGGCCGCCCATCGTGTAGTGCACGGCGGGGAAAATCCGCATCGGCGTCTCGTAGGCATTGTCGCTGGTGATCTGCTGGTAGATGTCGAAAAGGTTGCCGTAACGCTCGCGGATCTTCGGCTCGCCGAGCCGCTTGATCGCGTCGGCGAAATCAAGATACACGCCGAGGCCGGTCGGACCGACGCCGCGGCCGTCGTCGCAAGCTTCCTTGGCGGAACGTGAGGAGATGTCGCGCGGCGCGAGATTGCCGAAGCTCGGATATTTCCGCTCGAGGTAATAGTCGCGCTCTTCTTCCGGAATCTCGTGCGCGGGCCGTTTTTCGCCCTTGTTCTTCGGCACCCAGACGCGGCCGTCGTTCCGCAGCGACTCGCTCATCAGTGTGAGCTTCGACTGATACTCCCCGCTGACGGGGATGCACGTCGGATGGATCTGCGTGTAACAAGGATTCGCGAAGAGCGCGCCGTGTTTGTAGGCGCGATACGCAGCGGTGACGTTGCAGCCGGCGGCGTTGGTCGAGAGATAGAAAACGTTGCTGTAACCGCCCGTCGCGAGCAGCACCGCGTCCGCCGCGTGAGAGGTAATCGCGCCGGTGACAAGGTCGCGCACGACGATGCCTTTGGCGTGTCCGTCCACGAGCACGACATCGAGCATCTCGGTGCGTGGGAACATCGTCACCGAACCTTCCGCAATCTGCCGGCACAGGGCGGAATAGGCGCCAAGCAAAAGCTGCTGCCCAGTTTGTCCGCGCGCGTAAAAAGTGCGCGAAACCTGCGCCCCGCCGAAGGATCGATTCGCGAGCAAGCCACCGTACTCGCGCGCAAACGGAACGCCCTGCGCGACGCATTGATCGATGATCGCGCTACTTACCTCCGAGAGTCGGTAAACGTTTGCTTCGCGCGCCCGGAAGTCGCCGCCTTTCAGCGTGTCGTAGAAGAGGCGATACACCGAGTCGCCATCGTTCTGGTAGTTCTTCGCCGCATTGATGCCGCCTTGGGCAGCGATCGAGTGCGCGCGACGTGGCGAGTCCTGGTAGCAGAAACATTTCACCGAGTAGCCCATCTCACCGAGCGAGGCGGCCGCGCTGGCACCAGCGAGTCCGGAGCCGACGACGAGGATCTCGTACTTTCGGCGGTTGGCAGGGTTGATGAGCTTCGAGGAAAACTTGTGCTGCTCCCACTTCTCCGCGAGCGGACCGGACGGGATTTTGGAATCGAGGACGGCGCTCATTTATCGAATGACTCCAGCAAGAACGGCGACCGGCATGGACGCGTAGCCGATGAAGATCAGCCAGGAGAGTGCCTGCCCGGTTTTGTGCCAAAACGGAGCGAGCTTCGTCGTCTTGAGCCCGAGCGTTTGGAAGAGACTCGCGAAGCCGTGGTTTAGGTGCATGGCGAGCAGACCGACGCCGAGGATGTAGAAGGCGGATGCTGCCTTGTTGGAGAAGCCGAGCACCATCATGCGATACACATCGTGTCGGCCCTGCGCATCGTGCAATGCGGCGTAGCTCGGATCGACGTTATGCGTGGTGAAGTGGAGCAGGTGATACACGATGAAGCAGAACACCATTAGTCCGCTCCAAATCATCATTCGGCCGGCAAAGGTCGTCGCGCGGCGCTTGGTCACGGCATAGCGCTCAGGGCGGGCGGCGCGGTTTTCGATGCTTAACTTGATGGTGTAAACAATGTGCAGGACGAGCATCACGAGCAATCCGATGCGGGCGAGCCAGAGCAGCTCGCCTGTGCTCTTTAGAAACGCGCCGTAGCGGTTGATGGATTCAGGCCCGAGGAAGATCTGCAGATTACCGACAAGATGTCCGACAACGAATCCGAAGAGCGCCAGCCCGGTCAGCGCGACGATCCATTTGCGGCCGATGGATGAGGAGGTAAACGAGGAGATGGCGTTCAAATGCAGGAATTCAGGCAGGAAAATCGCCGGGCGACATGCCGAGAGCGAGCAGGGAGCAGGCGACGATTGCACGCAAGTGCAGGTCGGCTGCAGCTTCGATCAACTCGTCGCTCTCCGAACCGGGATTGAGCCAAAGTTCCTTCGGCTCTTTTGCCGCAATCGCGGGCAGGAGCTGCAGTCCCACCGCGGGGGGCACATAGAGGCTCACGAAGTCCACCCTGGAGGGGATCGCGGCGATGTTCGGATAGGTCGTGAGGCCCTCGATCAGCGACTCCTTTGGGTTCACCGGAAACACCGTGTAGCCAAACTCCAGATAGGCACGCACTGCTTTATTCCCAAACTTCCGCCGATCCTGGGAAGCACCGATAACTGCGACGGAAAATTCTGACATGAGAGGGCGTAAAGAACACCTAGATGCGCTGTCCGGTCTGTGCAAAGCCCTTTCTGCGCACGACGGGCCGGCGAGGACGGAATCGGCGTGAAATGCGGCGCCGAGCCACGCGCTTCCGACTCGGGCAACGAAACATTCCCTCGCACGGCAGCATGTCGCTTCCGGCAGAAAAAAACTCCATTCATCGCCCATGCCCTCTCTTGAGATCGAGCTCACCCAGCTTCCCGAACACTCCCTCTCCGATCCCGCATCTGCGGTCGTGGAAGGAATTGCCGAAGGCGTCGAAGCGCGCGGTTATCACATCCTGGAAGCGCCCGAACTCGAAGCGCTCTGGTCCGGCGCGGAAGTGGGTCTCGCGGGCAAGCTGATGCGCCTGCACACCTTCGCCACGGCGAACGGCTGGAAAGTGGTGAGTCGCCGTGATTGCGGGCAGGCACTATTTCAGATGCTCGGGCAATTTGGCCGGGTGGATACGGATCGCTGGCGCCTGACCGGGGAGATCTAGGTCCGCGGCGGTTGCCGTCGCTCCAGACGGTTCGAAGCAGCTTGCCAGCAATAGGGCGGCGCCTGACACTCGGCGCCCCCTTGCTGATGAAAGTGCTTGTTGCGCCGGATAAATTCAAAGGTTCGCTCTCCGCATTGGCCGCGGCAAATGCGATTGCGCGAGGATGGCGGCAGGTTTTTCCGGACGCTGAGCTCAGGCTCGCTCCGATCGCCGATGGCGGCGAAGGCTTTGCCGAAGTGCTCTGCCACGCCGCCGGCGGAGAATGGATTTCCTGCCGCGCGCACGATCCGCTGGGCCGCGAAGTGGACGCCCGCTTCGCCTGGGTGGCCGAACAGCGTCTGGCGATCATCGAGATGAGCGAGGCGTCGGGAATGTGGCGCCTGAAGCCCGAGGAGCGCGATCCACTGCGCGCCAATACCTTCGGGACAGGTCAGCTCATCCGTGCTGCGGCCGAACGTGGAGCACAGAAGATTCTCGTGGGTCTGGGCGGCAGCGCCACGACTGATGGAGGCATTGGCATGGCGGTGGCGCTCGGTTACGAGACCCTGACCAGCGATGGCGAGGAGCTTGAGCCGATCCCCGGGAACCTCGCATCGTTGACCCGGCTGCAATTTGATGAGGTCATCGACCTGCCGGAAATCGTAGCAGCGTGTGACGTGCAGAATCCATTGCTCGGCCCCCGGGGTACGGCCCACATCTTTAGCCCACAAAAAGGCGCGGACGAACGCACGGTTACGACACTGGAGATCGCAATGGAGAGCCTGGCGGATGTCGTAAAGTCCGATCTCGGCTGCGACTTCCGTGATGTGCCGGGAGCGGGAGCTGCCGGCGGAATCGGGTTCGGTTTGATGAGCTTTTGCGGGGCGAAAATGCAGTCCGGTTTCGATCTCGTGGCGGAAGCGCTGCAGCTCGAAGAAGCAATCGCCGCATGCGATCTCGTGATCACTGGCGAAGGCCGGCTCGACGGTCAGACCCTGGAAGGAAAAGGACCCGCGGGAGTCGCCGCGCTTGCACAACAACACGGCAAACCAGTGCTGGCGTTTGCCGGTTCCGCCGCGACTGACGTGGGGTTGGCCCGACTTTTCGATGCGGTGCATCCGATCGTGGACGAACCCGTTGCGTTGGACGAAGCGATGAGGCGCGCCGCGGAATTTTTGGAACGCGCCGCTCGCCGTGCTGCTTCGGGTGTACGACTTGGGTGGAATCTTGCGGGTGCGACTCCCGCGGCAGCGCTCGAATCTAAATGACTGAAAAACGTATTGCTTTGTTGTTCGCGGGCCAGGGTGCCCAAAGCGTCGGCATGGGTCGGGATCTCGCCAGCCGGTTTTCGGTGGTGGCAGAGCTTTTCGCTCGGGCCGATCAGACTTTGTCCCGCTCGCTGAGCACGATCGCATTTGAAGGCCCTGAAGAGGAACTCACGCTGACGAAAAACTGCCAGCCCGCGCTCTTCGTTCATGGTCTCGCCTGCCTCGCGGCGCTGAAGGATGCGATCGGAGAGTTTCCGGTGGTCGCCGCGGCGGGCTTGTCGCTCGGGGAATTCACGGCGCACGCCGCCGCCGGAACCTTCGATTTCGAGACCGGGCTGCGGCTGGTGGAAAAGCGTGGGGCATTCATGCAAGAGGCCTGTGATCAAACGCAGGGCGGCATGGCCGCGATGATCGGCGGCGACGAAAGCGCCGTGCGGGCGCTCGCCGGCGAGTGCGACGTGGACGTGGCAAATCTGAACAGCCCCGGGCAGATCGTGATCTCCGGCGAAGCGGCAAAAATCGCCCTCGCGGTTTCACTCGCGAAGGAACACGGAATCCGGATGGCGAAGACGTTGAACGTCGCCGGTGCGTATCATTCCCGCCTGATGAATCCCGCGTTCCTGAAGCTCGGTGATGAACTGCAAACGACGACGCTCGCAACGCCGCGCTTTCCGGTGATCTGCAACACGGACGCGAGGCCAGTGCGCGCGCCTCAGGAGATTCGCGAGTCGCTGCAGGATCAGGTGACGGGGACCGTCTGTTGGACCGAGACGCTGGAGTACCTCGTCGATGAGGAAAGATGCGAACTTTTCATCGAACTCGGACCCGGTGGCGTGCTCGCCGGGCTCCTCAACCGCACTCGTAAAGGAACGCCGTGCGTCTCCATCTCCGATTGCGCCTCCCTTGACGCCGCGCTCCCGATTCTGCGCGGCTGAGGATTCCTGGCCGCTTCGAGAAAACATTCCCGGTGACATCCGCGCTTTCGAGGAGCGTGTATGAGGAATCCCGAAGCGATTCCGCCATTCCCCGCGGATATAAGTGCCAGCTCTAGCGCTTCAACTGCACGTCGATGCCGAAGAGCTTCCACTTCGGGAGTTCATACGCGTACTTCAGGTGAAAAATCGTCTGGAGAGGTGACGTCGGAACGTGCCCGCGGAGCACGAGCAGGCCATCTGTGTTGATCACCGGCGCCGCATCGAAAACCGGCTCCACGTCGCGCACGCTGCTCAGGTCGATCTTCTTGTCGAGGAACGGCTGGAAAGCACGTTGGAGCTGCCCGCGGGTGAGTTGATTCTGCCACGCGCGCGATACCGAATCGTAAAAATCCGTGAACGATCCGGCGACCACGGCATCGCTGAAATCGCTGAGCGTGCGCTGCGCCAGCTGTTTCGCTTCTTTGTCGGACGGCAATGGGCGGCTCATCACGTCTCCCAGCGCTGCCGTTCTGCCCACCAGACTGAAACGGTTCTCGGCGATGCCCGTCCGCTCGTCCCGCGGTGAACGCAACGCAAAGACGCGCCAGGCGCCACCTTCATCAAGCATCGTGATGATGAATGGCACGCGCGTTCCGGACTTCGTCGCCACTTCGACTTCCACCTTCACCTCGCGTCCGCGCACTTCCGGCTTGTCTGCCTGCAGCGCGACATACTGATCGATCCCGAGTTCCGCCATTGTCCGGGCGAAGGCTTTCTCATTCTGCTGAGCGCGAAACCCGAACGCCGTGCTGGCATACGCCTCCTGCATTTTGCCCGACGCCACCTGCTCGAAGAACTGCTGCAGCGAAGCGAGCGGCTCAGGCTGCTTCGCACATCCGGCGAGCAGCGTCAGCAGGAGCAACAACGAACAAGAGCGGGCGAACATTCGGCAGGCTGGTTATTGCAGCTATGCACTCAGCTCAAGCATGCGGCGGATCGGCAGCTCGGCTCGGGCACGAATGGGCTCGGGTAGGATGATCTCCGGCTGCAAATTCAGCAATGCGGCATGCAGCTTCTCCAGGGTGTTCATCTTCATGAAGCGGCAGTCCGCGCAGGCGCAGTGGTCGGTCGGTCCGGGGATGAAGATCTTGTTCGGCATCTCGCGCCGCAGCCGATGCAACATCCCGGATTCGGTGACGATGACGAATGCCGGGGACGGGTGAGCGCGGCAGTAGCTGATCATTTTTTCCGTCGAGCAAACTTCGTCTGCGAGAATGCGCACGGCGTAGGTGCACTCCGGATGCGCAACCACCGGCGCGTCGGGATACTCCGCTTTGATCCGCTCGATTGCCTCGCGGGTGAACTCGACGTGGACATAACAATTGCCCCGCCAGAGCGTCATGTTGCGGCCCGTCTGCTCGATAACCCACGAGCCGAGATTCTCATCGGGAACAAACAGGATGTTTCGGTCCTGTGGCGCGGCGTTGACGATCTTCATCGCGTTCCCGCTCGTGCAGATCACATCGCTGAGCGCCTTCACCCCGGCGCTGCAGTTGATGTAAGCAATGACGTAGTAGTTCTTGTCCGCGTGCTGCTGGAGGTAAGCGGCGAGCTTATCCGGCGGGCATGATTCGCTCAACGAACAACCGGCATCTAGATCCGGGAGCACGACGGTCTTCGTTGGATTCAGAATCTTCGCCGTCTCGGCCATGAAGTGCACTCCGCAGAACGCGATCACGTCCGCGTCCGTCTGCGCCGCCTGGTAACTAAGCCCCAACGAATCGCCGACGTAGTCGGCCACGTCCTGAATCTCCTTCACCTGATAATTGTGCGCGAGGATCAGCGCATTGCGGTCGCGCTTCAGCTCCAGGATTTCTTCAACGAGGTCGACGCCAAGGGTGGGCATGGAATCTAGACTATCGGCGGCGCTGGCGAGGATTCCACTCTCAATCAAAGGCCTGTGAGACCAAACGAAGTTGCCTTCATGCACCAGATCGCTACGAGTGCTGCGCATGGCGCCGCCAGGCTCTTTTCGCCGGCCATCAGTGTTCTTCCCCCGAACATTGCGCACCGCCGCGAACGAAGAGGAGATGAAGCCCAGCGATGGCTGGGGGGCCCTGCCTATCCAGATTATTGAGTAAGGGGCTATTCCGCCAAGACCTCGTACCAGAGCGTGCGGTGCTCCGGACCAATCGCCAGCGTGCGATCCTTAAGCGCTACTTCGGCGCGGCGCTGTCCGCGTTCATCCAGAGCCCAGGCGGTGAGCTTGCGCCCGCCGGGGAAGGTGACGGTGGCGGGCACGCCCTCTACGAGGGAAGGCGCGGTGCCCCAGTTTCGGCCGACGCTCTCCTTGGCGGGCGAGGTCCATTTCATCCCGGTGTTTTCCACGTCGGCCGTGGCGGTGATCAGCATTCGCTTCGCCTCCGTGAAGCCAGTGCCATCGAGCGTGGTGACTTGCACCGAACCAAACCCTTGGCGCAACGCGCCGAACTCAATTTTCATTCCGCTCAATTCGTAGCTGCGCCGCTCTGCGAAACCGATCACCGCTTTTGAGCGCGACGTGTCGATCGTGACCACTTTGTCCAGGGTGTCCCAAACCAGTTCGTCCCTGTCGCTGGCGAACTTCGGTGGCGTCGGTAGCGGCCCGGGTGGCGTGGTGGTTTCAGTGCCGAGTTTGATTCCGACGCGCTGCATCAGCGCGGCCATGCGCGGCACACCGAAATGATCCGCGCCGATCCGCGGCCCTCCGGCGCGCGCTTTGGCGATTACATCGCCAAGCGTCACGGTCGCGATGCGGCTGGTCTTGGCGTGAGCCACATCGCCACGGAGAAACAGCGCCAGCGATGCGGGCAGCGTCGCCATTTTGGTCGGATGTTGATCGATATCGAAGAAGCTCGGGAAGTAGCCCTTGGCCCAATCGTCCGCACGATGCGAGTAGGCGAAGGCGAAGATGCCGTCCCAATCCTGCAGCGCGGCGTAGGCGCAGATCAGCGGGAAGGTCTCGCTCGAGAAGGTGTTCGGTGCGGCGTGATTGTATTCCGTGCAGATGTAGGGCTTGCCGGCGACTCGTTGCAGCGCGAGATCGGGCAACGTTCCTCCATCGCCCGCGCCGGCCATCGCGTCGTTCTTCACGCGCCAATCATTCATGTCCCAAGGACGGCCGGGGAAATGCGGATGCTGCCAATAGGCGTGCGAATCGATCACATCCATGCGGCTCTGGATGGGGAACGGACTCCAGCCAAGCTGCGTGCCGACGATGAGGCTCCGCGCCTTCAGTTCGTCGCGAATGAACCCATACATCTCCGGCCAATACTTCTCCTCGAGGTGCCAGAGGAACTCGAACCAGTCCCGCTGCGCCGCCGCAGTTCGCCCGGCGTAGTCTGCTTTCGTGAAAGCCGTCTGGGGCAGCGAAGCGTCGAGCGCGGCGGTGCGCAGGGAGATGGCACTAAACTCACATTTGCCGACGGCCGCTCCGAGACCGGTGAAACCGAGACGCGCCTTTGTTTCGGACGAGGACGGCTTGAGCAGCACCCGAAGCTCCTGCCACTCGGGAGTGAGCGCGACCATCTGCGAAGCAAGCACCTTGTACGAGCCGCTGGTTTGACCGAGGTTGACGCTGATGGCGCGCGGCGAATCGGACCTGGCGCGGAACGTCACGGCGTAAGTCTCGGCCTCGGAGATCTCCAGGCCGGACTGGCTGAACTGGACGTGCCACGACTCACTGCCTGGCTTCGTCACATCGACGACGAGGGTTCCTTCCACAGCTCGGCCAGTCGCTGCCGCACCCGCGTGCTGCTCGACGGCCCACGGCTTTAGCTCGCCTTGAAAGGTGCCGTTTTTGAGCAACTCCGGTCCCGCCGGCTTTAAGCCTTCACCCCATGCCTTCGCCAGCGAACTGTCGCTGCCGTACTTCGTGCGCAGCCATTTCAGCCAGCGCTCGCCCAACTCCGCGCGGTACGGCGCCGCTGCTTTGTCGAGCTGCCCGTTGTTCCAGGAGAAGAGCAGCGCGTTCTCGTTATTGATCTCGATCAGCGCGACGGCCGGCTCATCGATGTAAGCGGCGCCCGTGTAGGGATTCACGTGTGTCAGCAACGCGCGGGCGAACTCCTTTTGCAGCTTGATCATCGGCGCGGAAAAGTTGTCCACCCCAGCGTCATAGTTGGGGTTGCCGGTTTTCTCCGCCTTGGGGCGATCCGGATAGGTCCGCGAGACGTGCAGGTTGAGATCGGTGTAAATGCCGCGCCGCTTGAGTTGCGCGATGAAATAATCGAGCCGATCCAGCCGTTCCGGATCGAGCGTCTGCATGTCTTTCGCCCAAATCCCGCCGGGCGTGGATTGCATGTCCATGTGGTGAAAGCGCACGCAGTTGATCCCGAACTTTGCCATGCGTGCGGCGATCTTCTCCGCATCGGCATGCGTCGGGAAATTGCCGCCGAACGCCATGTTCACGCCGAAGAAGCGCAGCCGCTTTTCGCCGGCGAAAAGGTGGCCGTCCTTCACTTCCACAAAGCCGCTTTTGCCGGCCGGTGCGTCCAGCCACGAACTGACATTGGTCGCGTTCTCGCTCGCGTCATCCCATGGCAGCGCAAATGGGAAGAGCTCCTGCGCGCGAAGCGGGACTAGCGCGAGAACTCCCAACGCCGCGAGTAGGCGGGCTGCTCCGCGGATCGAGATGTGCGAGCTGGTCCGCCCCGCAGTCGGTAGGTTCCTTGGAATGAATGCTCGATGGTTGTTCGTCTGCATGGTTCTGGGGATCAGCGTCGCGGCGCCTGCCGGGTCCGGCGCGTCGTGGTTGGATGATGAAAAGTATTCCGGAGACGGCAAAGCGGAATTCAACGTTTACGACGCACGGGAGGTCCGCTATGGCCGGGCGCGCCCAAGTGAGGTGATCCACATCTCTGTGCGCGAGCCGTTCTCGAATCGGGAACTGGTGAAAGCGGAGCCAGGCTCGAAGTCCGGCACCTTCCACATCGTGAAGCTGAACCAACTCCTCGCGTCCCGACCCGAGTAAACCGGTGTCATCCTGAGTGGAGCGGAGGCGGAAAGGCGGGCGCAGCGGAGTCGAAGGACCTCACGCTTGTCGAGGACTCTGCGGCCGCGCCTCATCGTCACTCGCTGAGATCCTTCGACTGCGTTCCGTCGCGCCTTCGCGACGCCGGAACTCTGCTCAGGATGAACCGGTTGGCGGTTCCAACGAAGGCGTGCGCGTAAGTTCACCAAGCAGGAGACAAGTTGCGACCGTCTCTCTCCGGGAGTCGCCGCCAGGGCGCGAAAAAGCCGCGCTCCGTTCCCGAAGCGCGGCTTCAATTCTGCAGCTGACCTTGCTGGCTACCCGCGGTGATCGAGCGGGTCGCCGTGCACCTTCAGCATTTCGCCGCGGCGCATGGCCTCGTGTTCGGCGTCGGTGCAAGCTGAGTTCAGCGGAACGCTTGTCGCCTTGTCGCTGTTGCCGACCACGCCTTGGTCGAGCATCCAGCGCTCGAGTTCTTCGCCGCTGATGTCCGCGAGCATGGTGCCGTTCACTTCCACGCAAGGACTGAGCGGCTGCCCGCTCTTCTGCTCCATCTCCCAGCGAAAGGCGGGGTTCTGGATGATGTCTTTCTCGGTGTATTCGAGATCGTGTTTCTTGAGCACGGCGCGGATGCCGTTGCTCCAGCCACACTGCGTTTTGACGTAGGCGGTTATTTCAGGTTTGGACATATCTAGGTTTGAGTTCGGTAAGTTCGGTCGTGCCCGGACGCACAATGTTGCACGTCCGGGCCCGAGACGAATGATTACTTTTTGCTGCGATCGCCAGGGCGATACTCTTCGGTCGCGGCGGCAAACGCCTGCTCGAGGCCGACCATGTCTTCGCCGGGCTTGAGGCTGTCGAAGGCGGCGGCTTCGCGCTTGAGGTCCTCCTCGTTGTAGTTCGCGGCTTTCACCGACAGACCAATGCGGCGCTCGGCTTTGTCCACCTTGATGACGCGGGCTTCGATGTCCTGGCCGATCTTGAGGTAGTCCTTGATCTTGTCGACGCGGTCTTCGCTGATCTGCGAGATGTGCACGAGGCCGTCGATGTCGCCTTCCAGCGCCACGAATGCTCCGAACGTCGCGATCTTGCTGACCTTGCCTTTGACCAGATCGCCGATCTTGTAGCGGCCCTCGATGATCTTCCATGGATCCTCGTCGAGCTGCTTCATGCCAAGGCTGATGCGCTGGTTCTGCTTGTCGATGTCGATGACCACGGCTTCGAGCTCGTCGCCCTTTTTCACCATCTCGGAAGGATGGTTGATCTTGCGCGTCCACGACATGTCGGAGACGTGAATCATGCCGTCGATGCCTTCTTCGAGCTCCACGAACGCACCGTAAGCGGTGAGGTTGCGGACGATGCCCTTGACCTGCTTGCCGATCTGGTAGCGGTGTTCGATTTCGTCCCAAGGATTGGGTTCGAGCTGACGGACGCCCAAGGAGATCTTCTGCTCTTCCTTATTAACCCCGAGCACGACTGCTTCGAGTTCCTGGCCGACGGTGAGCACATCGCTCGGACGAGTGATGCGCTTGGTCCAGGAGAGTTCGGACACGTGGATGAGGCCTTCGACACCTTCTTCGATTTCGACGAATGCGCCGTAAGGAACGAGGTTCGTGACCTTGCCTTTGACGTGCGAACCGATCGGGAACCGCGCCTCGGTTTCTTCCCAAGGATTCTTTTGCGACTGCTTGAGACCGAGCGACACGCGCTCCTTCTCCTTGTTGATATCGAGGACGAGGACTTCGAGTTCCTGGCCGACTTTGACGAGTTCGCTCGGGTGACCGAGACGGCCCCAAGTCATGTCCGTGATGTGGAGCAAACCGTCCATGCCGTCGAGGTCGATGAACGCACCGAAGTCGGTGAGGTTCTTGACGACGCCCTTGACGGTCGCGCCAATCTTGATCGTCTCGAGGAATTTCTGCCGCTTCTCCGCACGCTCCTGCTCGATGAGCTCGCGGCGGGAGAGGACGACGTTTTTCCGGTCGTCGTTGATCTTGACGATCTTGAAGTCGTAGGTGTTGCCGACGAACTGCTGGAGATCTTTCGGGGGAACGATATCGATCTGCGATCCAGGGAGAAACGCTTCGACGCCGATGTTGACGATGAGGCCGCCTTTGACCACCGACTTGACCTTGCCTTTGATGAGGCCGTCGCCCTGGAAGACTTTGACGATCTTCTCCCAGTTCTGGCGATAGGCGGCTTTCTCCTTGGAGAGAATGACCATGCCTTCGTCGTTTTCGAGTCGGACGAGGAGCACTTCCACTTCGTCGCCGACCTGGAGATCGTCCACGTCGTCGAACTCGCTGGCCGAAATCACGCCTTCGGATTTGTAACCGATATCGATGAGCACTTCGCGATGGCGGAGCTCAAGGATCCGGCCTTTAACGATGCTACCCTCTTTGAAATCGCGAAGAGATTTCGCGATCAAGTCCTGCATTTGAATCATACTGTAATAACTACCCGCGGGTTTCCGGTTGGCCCTTCTCCGGGAAGCCTCGAGACGAAGCCACCAATAACGGGGAAGGGGGGCGCGATCATAGGCCGATCGGAGCCGAGCGCAAGAGCTTTAGAGCCGTGTGCTCCGAAATGTGACAGGGCGAGCAACTAGGCGGTTGGTTCCGCGGTGGGTTCTGTTTCGTCCTCTTCTTCGTCGTGGACTACCGGTGCGATCCCGCACAGAAGTTCGCCTTCGCGCATGTTGATGAGGATTACGCCTTGGGCATTGCGACCGGTTTTTCGGATGCCTGCGACTTTGGTGCGCACCATCTTCCCTTTGTTGGTGATGAGCATCAGTTCGTCCGATTCGCGCACCGTCAGTGCGCCGGTCACCCCGCCCGTCTTGGCGTTCGTTTTCATCGTGATCACGCCTTTGCCGCCGCGTGATTGGAGGCGATAAACGGGGCCGTTTTCGTCGTCGAACGGTGTTCGCTTCCCGAGGCCGTTCTCGCCTGCCACGAGCAAGGTCGCATCCGGATCCACGAGCGCGACGCCGACTACGTAGTCGCCCTTGTCCGGGCGAATTCCCCAGACACCCACGGTATCGCGGCCTTGATCACGGAGTTCTTCTTCGTTGAACCGGATGCTCATACCGCCGTGCGTGATGAGCACGATCTCGTTCAAGCCGGTGGTCAGCTTGCAATCGATGAGCCGATCGCCCTCTTCGATCTTGATCGCGATGATGCCGCCTTTGCGGATGTTTTTGAAGTCGGAGAGGTTCGACTTTTTCACGATGCCGCTGCGGCTTGCGAAGACGATATGCAACTTGTCGGTCCAGGTGTCCTCGTCCTTTTTCTGCCCCTGGATCCGGATCGTGGCGGCAATCTTCTCGTCTGCACGGAGTTCGAGGATGTTCGCAATGCTGCGGCCTTTGGAGGCGCGGCTCATCTCCGGGATTTCAAAGACGCGCTCCACGTAGCAGCGCCCATCCTTGGTAAAGAACATGAGATAGTCATGCGTCGCGGCAGTGAAGAGATGCTCCACAAAGTCGTCGTCGTCCTCCTTGCTGGCACCTTCGCGAGCCGTCATGCCGATCACTCCTTTGCCGCCGCGTCGTTGCGCGCGATACGCGGAGACGGCGGTCCGCTTGATGAAGCCGTTGTGGGTGATGGTGATGATGCAGCCTTCGTTCGCGATGAGATCCTCGATGCTCATCTCGCCTTCGGCTGGGACGATTTGTGTGCGGCGCTCGGTGGCGTATTTCTTCTGCAGCTCGCGCAGCTCGGTGGTGATGATCTCCAGCACGCGCGCCTCTTTGCCGAGGATGTCGAGGAGGTCTTTGATCGTCGCGATGAGCGCGTCGTATTCGCTCTTGATGCTGTCGCGCTCGAGCCCGGTGAGTTGGTAGAGGCGCAGGTCGAGGATGGCGTTTACCTGGCGCTCGCTGAACTTGTAGTTGCCGTCCACCAGCCGCGCTTCATCGCGGATCAGAATGCCGAGTTGCTCGACGGCGAGCCGGGCCCAGCCGAGATCGAGCAGCCGTTCCTTCGCGTGATCCCGGTCGCGTGAATCGCGGATGATGCGGATGAAGTCATCGAGGTTGCCGAGTGCGATGAGCAGCGCTTCAAGGCGCTCGGCTTGGTTCTCCGCTTCGCGTAACAAGAAGCGCGTGCGCCGCAGGACGACTTCGCGACGATGCTCGATGTAGCAGGCGATCGCGTCCTTTAGGGAAAGCAGCCGCGGCTTGCCGTGATCGATCGCCAGCGCGTTGGTGCTGAACGACGACTCCAGTGCGGTGTGCTTGTAAAGGTTGTTGATGATGACCTTCGGATTGCCGTCCCGCTTCAGGTCGATGACTACGCGAGTGTCCTCGGCGCTCTCATCCCGCACGTCGCTAATGCCCGTAAGGACCTTGTCATTGGTCAGATCCGCGATCCGCTTCACCAACTCCGCGCGGTTCACGTTGTACGGGATCTCCGTAATGATGATCTGCTCACGGCCGCCCTTCACCTCTGCGACGCCGACGCGGCCGCGAACCCGCACCTGGCCACGCCCGGTTTCAAAGTACTGCTTAATGCCCGCGGCGCCTTGAATGATGCAGCCGGTCGGGAAATCCGGTCCCTTCACGTAGGCCATCAGCCCTTCGATCGTGATGTCCGGATCTTCGATCTGCGCACAAACCCCGTTGATGATCTCGCCCAGATTGTGCGGCGGCATGTTGGTTGCCATACCAACCGCGATGCCGGTGCCCCCATTGACCAGCAGGTTCGGGAACGCAGCGGGAAACACC
This sequence comes from Chthoniobacter sp., assembly GCA_028293645.1. Lineage (GTDB taxonomy): Bacteria > Verrucomicrobiota > Verrucomicrobiia > Chthoniobacterales > Chthoniobacteraceae > Chthoniobacter. The sequence continues at coordinate 12,196 of JAQGOK010000053.1, read as the reverse complement.
GTGGGTTCCGTCCGCGTTTCGTCGTAGTTCGGGACGAAATCGACGGTGTCCTTGTCCATGTCCACCATCAGCGCCGCACCGAGATGCTGGAGCCGCGCTTCCGTGTACCGCATCGATGCGGGTGGATCGCCTTCGACCGAGCCGAAGTTTCCCTGCCCGTCGATGAGCATTTCGCGCATCGCCCACGGCTGCGCCATGTGCACCAGCGTCGGGTAAATGGCCTGATCGCCGTGTGGGTGGTAGTTGCCCATCGTTTCTCCAACGATCTTCGCGCACTTCAGATGCTTGCGATTCGGCTGCACGCCCAGCTCGTTCATCGCGTAGAGAATGCGGCGTTGCGAGGGCTTCAATCCGTCGCGCGCATCCGGCAGCGCCCGCGAAATGATGACCGACATCGAGTAGTCGAGGAACGACTTCGACATCTCTTCGGCCACATTCACTTTTTCTACTTTTTCGTTCTGATTGTACATCGAGAAGGTTTGAGGACTTAGGCGAGCTGAGCGTCAGCCGCGGGGAAAACAGGTATATCGAGCACCCCGGCTGCGTCCCGCATGCGGCGGTCGGTGGTGCAAAGCGGAAAGTCCTGGCTCAGATCACAGGCAGCGGTGTGGATCGCATCCAAGGCACGCAGCGGAACCGCTGGATGACAGCGCTCCAGGATCCGGCCCGCCTTCTTCAAAACCACAGAGTTGAGCGGGTGCAGCAACAGTTGTTTTTGCTGCACCCGCTCGTTGAAGATTCTCCACGCCCGGTCGCACTGCGGCGGGGAGATGAGCTTGCTCCGCTCCTTTGCGAGCAAGGCAGACCGCACCTCGGTCAGCGCCAGCTCAGAGGTCGAAAGCAGCTCGTTTTCGAGCGCATCCTGAAAAAACCCGCTGTCCGGCTCGGTCACCAGCAGCTTGATGATGATCGCAGTATCCAAATACATCACCAGCCCCGCCCATCCCGATCTTCACGGACGATCTCGTCCGCAGTCGGCCCACCCTTCCAGGGCGGCATGGTTTTGAGGTGCTCGCGTGTCCCCGAGAATGGCTTCCGTTGCGCGTCGGCGTCCATCGGCACCAGCCGCGCTTTGGGCTTTCCGTCGCTGGTCACGATGATCTCCCGCCCGGAGGCGACCAAGTCCAGCAACCCGGACAGATGTGCTTTGGCTGAGCGGACGCTGATTGCTTGTCCCACTCCCGGCAATTCGGCGAGTTCCTGCACGACCGACGAAGGCGTTTCCTCATCTCCGTCCCGGAGGATCAATCGTTCATCTGATTTCATACCAGCAATGTAGTCACGCGTAGTCACGCATACAAGTCTTTTCCCTAAACATCGAGCCGCGCATTCAGCGCATTGTCTTCGATGAAGGCGCGCCGGGGCTCGACTACATCGCCCATCAGGATCGTGAACATGCGATCCGCTTCGACCGCGTTGTCCTCGTTGAGGTCCACGCGGAGCATCTTGCGCTTCTCCGGGTTCATCGTCGTCTCGAAGAGTTGCTTCGGGTTCATCTCGCCGAGGCCTTTAAAGCGCTGAATCGCCAGGCCGCGTTTGCCGATCTCCAGCACCTTGGTGAGGATCTCCGGGATCGCGAAGAGCGGGTGGGTTTGCGCCTTTTCACCTTCGCCTTCGATTAACTCAAAGATGGGGGTGTCGCTGTCCGCGTAGTGCTCAATCTTCAGCCCCTTCTTTGCGAGGTCATCGATGATCTTCTGCACCGTCGCGGACTCGTGCAGCTCAATGAGCTTCGCGCGGCGACGCGTCGCTTGATCCGGCTTTTTAAGCGCGGCTTTCTCGAGAACGATTGTCTCCCCTTCGATTGCCGCCTCGATCGCAGGCTCCTCGAATAAATTCAGATCGCGGTTCTCTTCGTGAAAGGCCCGCACCTCAGCTTCGCCCGGGAAGTAGGTGGCCCATTCGGTGTTCCCTTCGCGCACCTTGACCATGTAAGTCGGGAGCCGACCATGCTTCGGATCCCGCTCCTGGAGGTAGGACTCGAAGTCTCCGCCGTGGCGACGGATTGAGTCGTTAAACTTCGCCAGCCGCTCGAGCAGCTCGAGCAAGTCTTTGAGTTGCGTCGCGGTGAACACCTTGCCGTCGGCCAGGTTCTTCAGCTTCACCTCTTCGGCACCAAGCGTGATCAGGATCCGGTTGAGCTGCGCGTCGTCATCGACGTATTCCTCGCGTTTCTTGCGCTTGATCAAATAAAGCGGCGGCTGGGCGATGTAGATTTTGCCCTGCTTCACCAGCTCGGGCATCTGGCGGTAAAAGAACGTCAGCAGCAGCGTGCGAATGTGCGAACCATCCACATCGGCATCCGTCATGATGATGATCCGCCCGTAGCGCAGCTTCGCCATGTTGAATGCGCCTTCCTGATCGCCTGCGCCGATGCCCGTGCCGATAGCGGTAATCAAGGTCTGCACCTCCGTGTTTTGCAACACCTTGTCCAGGCGTGCCTTTTCCACATTGATGATCTTTCCCTTGATCGGCAGGATCGCCTGGAAGCGCCGGTCGCGCCCCTGCTTGGCTGATCCACCGGCCGAGTCTCCTTCGACCACATACAGCTCCGTGAGCGCTGGATCCCGTTCGGAACAATCCGCCAGCTTGCCCGGCAAGCCGCCGCCAGTCAGCGCGCCTTTGCGCACGGTCTCGCGAGCTTTCCGCGCTGCTTCCCGAGCACGCGCTGCCATGAGGCACTTGTCGATGATCCGTTTCCCGACATTCGGGTTCTGATCGAAATGCAGCATGAGCCCTTCGTAGCTGATGGTCCCGACGATGCCGTCCACCTCTGGTGAGATGAGCTTCACCTTTGTCTGGGACTCGAAGCGGGGATCGGGATGTTTCACGCTCACGATCGCGGCCAGACCTTCGAGCACATCGTTTCCCGTGATCGGCGGATCCTTTTCCTTCAGCAGCGCGTTGTTCTTCGCATACTGGTTGATCGCCCGCGTCAGCGAGCCACGAAAGCCACTCGAATGCGTGCCACCGTCCGGGTTCGGCACCGCGTTGGTGTAACACAGAAGCTGCTCGTTGTAGGTGTCGGTGTAGTGCAGCCCGATCTCCACGATCACCTTCTCGCGGCTGCCTTTGATCATGATCGGCTTCGGATGCACGAGCGACTTGTTCTCCACCAAGCGCCCCACGAACTCCTCCACTCCCTTCGGATGCACAATCTGCATCGGTTTGCCGCCTTCCTGCCGCTCATCCAGGAATGTGAACGAGAGCGGCGCGTTGATGTAGGCGAGATCGTTTAGCCGCGTGATGATTCGCTCCGCTTTGTATTCCGTCGTCTCCTGAAAAATCTCCGGGTCGGGTTTGAAAGTGATCAGCGTGCCTGTGTGCTTCTTGCTCTGCACCTCCGCGATCACGTGCAGCTTCGTCTTGGTCTCGCCGCGTTCGAAAGACATCGCGTGGATCTTTCCGTCCCGTGTCACCTCGACCTTGAACCACTCGCTCACCGCGTTCACGCACTTCGCGCCGACGCCGTGGGTGCCACCTGAGTACTCGTAGTTCCCTTGACCATACTTCCCGCCCGAGTGCAGCCGCGTCAGCACCAACTCCACGCCCGGCATGTTTTCCTCCGTGTTGATATCCACGGGAATCCCTCGCCCGTTGTCACGGATCGAGATCGAGCCGTCGGAGTGAATCGTCACGTCGATGTGCGTGCAGTGACCGGCCAGGAATTCGTCCACCGAATTATCCAGCACCTCGCTGACGCAATGGTGTAGCGCCCGCTCGTCCGTTCCCCCGATGTACATGCCCGGCTTCTTACGAACCGCTTCCAGCCCCTTCAGCGAACTCAGGTCATCCGCATTGTAATCGCTCTTCTTGGAGGCGGTGGAAAGTTCAGGGTCGTTCGGGGTTGCGGAATCAGCCATAAGCGAGTGCGAAACAGAGGGAGCGCAGTCTAGGGTAAGACGCAGTCACGACAAGAGGTTTATCGCCATGAGGAGAGGGCGTGAAGCACAAGGCATTGTGGCCGCGCATCTGGCCCATCGCTACAAATGGTGCTGATGCAGCGATCCAAATCTAAAACTTCGGGCTGACGCCTCCAGCTCTGCGAAATCGTCCAGGCGGGCATCGACACAGCATGCGCCTTCAGGAAATCTGCCCCGGCGTGTCCCGCCTCCTGTCCATCGTCGCTCTCGCGTTGCTCTGCGCCCTGGCGTTTGCCGCCCGGTGCCACACCGTGCGCGACGTCCTGGTGGAAGGGCGCATCTACTTCGCCGACGCGGATTGCTACTCCCGGATGACCCGCGCCCGGATGGCTGCGGAGGAAGGCCACTTGTTCATTCGCACGCACCGCTTTGAAAACTGGCCGGCAGGAACGCGCCCGCACACGACCGCACCGTTGGACTGGCTGATCGTCGCGACGAAGACCGTGCTCGATGGCGCTTTCACGCTCACCGGAGCAACCAGCGTGTTACGCAATCAAACCCTCGATCTGGCTGGTGCGCTCATCGCGCCAATATTGGGATTACTGACCTGCGCGTGGCTCGGGTGGTGGGCGCGGCTCATGCAAAGGAACGCGAATGCCCCGCCGGCATTTGCATGGCCAGCGGGCACCTGGCTGGCCGTCCCGTTCTTTTTCGCCATTTCACCAATTCTCGTCCACGGAACGTTGCTTGGGCGACCGGACCACCAGGCGCTTCTCTTGCTGCTCCTCTCCGTCGCGCTCGGAGCTGAGCTGATTCTGGCGCGCTCGCTTTCACGTAGGTGGGCAATCGTGGCGGGTGTCGCCTGGGCGTGCGCGTTGTGGGTTTCACTTTACGAACCGCTCGTCCTGTTCGGCGTCGTTTCCGCCGTCTGGGGCGGGACCAATCGCCGGCGTTTCGCAGCTGTCGAGACGCGCCCCGGTTGGATCATTTTCGTGCTGATCCTGGCCGTCGCATTCGCCTGTGAAGGCTGGCGAATCTCCTGGCCGGACGAAACGTTGCGCCACGCCTTTGGGCGTTGGAAGCAGACGGTCGGTGAACTCGCGCCGCTCGATCCCCGCGGGCCGCTCCTCTATCGGTGGCTGGGCGCAGGCGTGGTGATCACGCCAGTGCTGCTCGGGCTGACGGCGCGCCGCGATCGGCTCAGTCTGGCTGTCGCCACCGTGCTCATCGCGCTCTTTGCCCTGACTCTCTGGCAACTGCGCTGGGGCTATTTCCTCGCGCTCGGATTTGCGATGTCCCTCCCCTGGCAGCTTGCCGCATGGCGACGCGCCTGGATCGCTTGGCCGGTTTTCGTCCTGGCCCTCTGGCCGATGGCGCAGGACTGGGACGAGAAGCTTTTTCCGGAGGATCACCCGGAACTCGGTTCCGAGAAACGCCACGGTGTCCACCGCCTCGAAGGAATACACTTGCGGGGAATCGCGGAAAGCATGCGGAGCCCTGAACCCCGCCCGTTTATAGCGCCTTGGTGGCTTTCACCGTCGCTCGCGTATTGGAGCCGCCAACCCGGGATCGCTGGCAGTTCGCACCAAAGCCTGCCCGGCATCAGCCGCACCGCGCGGTTTTTTCTGGCCGCCGGACCGGACGATGCCGAGCGTCTGGCGCGGGAGTTCGGGGCGAAGTGGATCGTAACCGACGACCCGGACCGGCTCGTCGAAACCTCGCGACAGCTTCTCGGTGAATCCGGCTCGTTCACTCCCTATGTTTCGCACCTTCACGAACACGGCACGCCGCGTGAGCGGGTGAACGAGGAGGATCTCCGCGCCGCTTCGCCGCAGGCCCGACAAAGGCTGATCGAAATGGCCGATCGCGCGGAGGCTGACGAACTCGGCAGTAGCGCATTTTCATGCGTCGTGAAGAATCAGTTCTACAAACTGTTTGCGGTGAAGGAGGGTTCGCGATGAGCGATCCGGATTTCGATTTCGTCGTGATTGGCGGCGGCAGCGCGGGCTACGCGGGCGCATCCACTGCGGCCGCACTTGGACTGAAGACCGCAGTCATTGAAGGGGGCCGCGAAGTTGGCGGGCTGTGCATCCTGCGCGGCTGTATGCCGAGTAAAACGCTGCTGGAAAGTGGCCATCGCGCGGAGGCGATTCGACGGGCCGGGGAGTTCGGATTGCATGCGGAGTATCTCGGCGCGGACGGCGGGGCGATCCGTGCCCGCAAACGTCGTCTCATCGGCGAGTTCGCGGAATACCGAGCGGGCCAACTGGCGAGTGGCCGCTTCGAGTTCATCCGCGGTCATGCAGAATTCCGTGATCCGCACACCATCGAGGTGCGTCTGCTCGGCGGCGGCACGCGCCGGATTAGCGCTCGCGCATTTCTCATCGCGACCGGCTCGCATTTGCAATGGCTCGATATTCCCGGCCTCCGTGAAGTGGGCTGCTGGTCGAGCGACGAGGCGCTGGATGCTGAAACAATTCCGGCTTCGGTGATTGTCCTGGGCGGTGGCGCCATCGCTCTGGAAGCGGCCAGCTATTATGCCGGCATCGGCTCGCGCGTGACGATCATCCAACGCGGTCCGCGAGTGCTGCGCGAAATGGACGAGGACGTCACAGACGCCTTAACCGGAGCTCTGGAAGAGCGCGGGATCACCGTCTTTCGCGGGACCGCACTTTCTCACGTGTCGCGGGATGGTGACTTGAAGACGGTCCATTTTACCCAGGGCGCCGAAAGCCGCTCAGTGCAGGCCCACGAGATTTTCTACGCGCTCGGCCGTCAGCCCGCCACGGAGTCTCTGACCTTGGAGAACGCGGGTGTCGCCGTGGAGCGCGGACGCATCCTGGCCAGCCCGGCGCAACAATGCGGCGCGCCGCACCTCTTCGCCGCAGGTGACGTCTGCAGCCCGCACGAGGTCGTGCACATCGCGGTGCAGCAAGGCGAGATCGCCGCCCGCAATGCCGCCCGGGTAATCGGACGCATCGATGGGGAACTCGAGCAGATCGACTACCGGCTCAAACTCTTCGCTGTCTTTACGCTTCCTCAAGTCGCCGCGGTCGGCCTCACGGAGCAGGAGTGCGCGGCGCTTCAGAAGACGGTCGGCGTCGCCACCTACCCTTTCGCTGATCATGGCAAGTCACTTGTCCACGGCGAGCCGCACGGCTTTGTGAAGCTGATTGTTGACCGCGCCAGCCGTGAAATTCTGGGAGCTGCCTGCATCGGTCCGGAAGCCTCCGAATTGATCCACGAAATCGTCGTCGCCATGCACTTCCGTGCGACCGCTGGCGATCTCGCCAAGGTGCCGCACTATCACCCCACGCTGAGCGAGATCTGGACCTACCCCGCTGAGGAACTCGCGCTCGCGAGCTCTGGAGAAGTGCTCTCCGAGTCGGCGTCATGATCCGTGGACCAATTCCTTGACACCCCTCAGGGCGGCACAGAAGGTCGCCCGTGTTCGAAAGACTCCGCTCCAATTCGCCGGAAGGCGTTGCAGCGTCCCAACCACCAACCGCACCTACTGCTAGCGTCGCTACGACACCAACCACCACTCCTATGGCTGAACCAATTTCCGGCAAGAACGTCCTCTCCGCAGACGTTGAGATCAAAGGCTCGATCAAGTTCCTGAATGAACTCACCATCGACGGCAAAGTCGAAGGCGAGATCAATTCGGCGGGCATCTTGACGGTGGGCGAGAACGCGGAAATTCGCGGCGAGATCAAGACGAAGTCAGTGACCGTTTTCGGCAAAGTGCACGGGAACATCACGGTGGATGAACGGTGTGAATTGAAGGCTCGCGCAGTGCTCCAGGGCGATCTCAAGGCGGCCCGCCTGGTGATTGAGGAAGGCGCGACATTCGTCGGCAAATCCGAAGTGACCCCCAACAAGATCGCCATGAAGCAGCCGGAGGTAGTCCGGCCTTCCGAACCGCCGAAGCAGGCGGTCGCCGGCGCCCGCTAATCGCGGCCCCTCGTGGCCCTCAGTAATACTCCGAGGCAGCCTGAGAAGATCAGTGCTGACTGTCCGCACTGCGGCTTCAGCCAGCTCGAATCGCCTTACGCGAAATCGACGTTTTGCCGCAAGTGCGGGCAGCACTACAGCATTGAGAAGCTCCTCAACAAAGAGGCGGAGAGCGTCAAGGGACCGTCCTTCTTCGACAAGCTCTCGAAGCTGGTCTCTGGGGAGAAGATCCGCCAGGCGCAGTGCTTTAGCTGTGGACACCGGCAGGAGGTCAGCTCGGCGGCGCAGTCCACGCTCTGCCCGAGCTGCGGCTCGTACATCGACTTGCGCGATCTCAAGATCGCGGGGGCATTTGGGCGAAGTGTGCAGACTCAAGGCCAGGTCCACATCACCGCGAAAGGGGATGTGACCAGCGCGAAGATCGCGTGCGGAAGTGGCACCCTGGAAGGGAAGCTGCGCGGGACCTTACTGTGCACCGGCACCTTCTCGGTGAAGCTTCACGGCAAGGTGCTGGGCGGTCTCGACGTTCATGAACTTCTGGTGGACAAGAAAGCTGACGTGGAGTTCGTGCGGACGCTCAAGGTCCATTCCGCGCAAATCAACGGAAAGGTCTCGGCGCGCATCATGGCCGAGACCAGCGTGACGATTAACAAAGGCGGCTTCCTTGAAGGAACGGTTTACGCGAAGGCGATCACCGTCGAGAAGGGCGGGATCTTTAGCGGAGAGCTCTTCATCGGTCCACAGGAACTCGAGCAGGCCGAGCTCCTTTCACAGACGGAAACGCCCGGCGGTCTTTTCGGCGGAAGGCTGGAGCCGGCCTGATTTGCTCCCTACAGCCGCTACTTTTTCGCCGGCTGATTTTCCTGCATCGCCTGGCGCGCGAAGCTGGTGCCCTGATGCTGGCTGATGACCTGGTCGTAGATCCGCTTCGCGTCTTCCGTCTTGCCCTTCTCCTTGAAAATACGCCCTTGAGCGAGCAGCGCGATGGGCGCGCTGAAGCTGGTCGCAAAGGTGGTTGAGACTTTCTGATAGGTGCTCAGCGCTTCGTCTTGTTTGCCCTGTGCTTCCTGAGTCACCGCCAGGCTCGTCCAGGCGCCGCTGATCAGCGGATGGTCGCCGTAATTGTCGATGAAGGTCCGCAGTGTGGTGATTGCCTCATCCAGCTTGCCTTCTTTGCGAAGTTGATCGGCGAGCAGGAGGTGCGCGTCGCCAGCCGCAGCGGTGCCGCGGTAGTCCGAGATCACGCGACGATATCCGTCCGCGTCTTTCGCCGATGCAAGCTCTTGAGCCGCTGCGGCAAGCTTGCGGGTGCGAAGGAGCTCGGAGGCAAAGTAGATGACCAGCCCTGCAACGAGCAGGGTCGCGAGCAGCACCACCTTCTGCCGATGCTGGACCCAAAAAACGAGTGGGTCGAACCCAGTCTCGATGGGTGGCGAAGTAGGGGCAGGGGTGGACATAGGGGCGGGAAGGTTGCAAAGCGCCGGTGGCAACGCAAGTCCTCAGTCCAGCCTACGCCGATGGCGCGCGATTAGATGCGCCGCGGCCGAAGTTGGTGCTCTTGCGTGACCTTCACGACCGTCTTTTCCGGCACCACTCCGCGCCACACCGTGCCGGGATAAAGCACCGAATCCCGCCCGATCAACGACCCGGGATTGATCACCGAGTTACACCCGATTTCTGCACGATCGCCGATCACCGCGCCGAACTTCTTCAATCCGGTCGGCACCAACCCTTCGGCAGTTGGCACTGTGATCTCGCCGCGATCGAGCTTCACGTTCGAGAGGATGACGCCCGCTCCAAGATGTCCGCGGTAGCCGACGATCGAGTCCCCGACGTAGTTGAAGTGCGGCACCTGCGCTTCATCGAAGATGATGCTGTTCTTGAACTCGCAGGAGTTTCCGAGCACGCAACCGGAGCCGACGATCACGTTCTCACGAATGTAACAGCCGTTCCGGATCTCGCAGTTTTCGCCGATCCAGGCCGGGCCTTTGATCATGGCGCCTTGCTCGATCACGGTCCCTTTGCCGACGAAGACCGCGCCGCTGATGAACGGTTTGCCGATGGAGCGACCCTGGATCGCTGGCTTCAGCCGGAACTGCAGATAGCTGGTGATCTGTTTCAGCGCGTCCCAAACATTCACCGCGTTCTCAAAGAGCATCCGATGCTCCGTGTGATTGAGATCGAGATAATCTTCGGGAGCGAAAGTCATGCCCGGCCCTTGTATCCGGTGGGGCGAGCGGGGGCAAACATTGGCTGCGCCGGCGTCAGCGCGGGGTCAGCTTCGGGCCTTCTTTGGTGTCCTTCACCGTCCAGCCCGCCCCGGCGATCTCGTCGCGCAGACGATCGCTTTCTGCCCAGTTCTTCGCCGCCCGAGCGGCTTGCCGCTTGGCAACCAGATCCAGCACTCCTTCCGGAACGGATGCGGCTTCGCGCTCGAGTTCAAGCACCTCGTCGATGCGCCTCCATTGCGTAAGCAGACCAGATGCTTCCGCAGCGCCGAGTTCCCCCGCATCGATGGCTTTGTTGCTTTCGCGGATCAGATCGAACAAGTGCCCCATAGCGCCCGAGATATTCAAATCGTCATCCAGAGCTGTGAAGAAATCTGCGATATGCGTGACCAACCCCTCGCGTGGTTCCGCGGCAGATACGCCATGGCCGCTTTGCTCCAGCCGCACGACCCACTCGTCGATCCGGTGGAGCGCCGCGCGCGCCCCTTCCAGCCCGGCAAAGGTGAAGTTCAGCGGCAGCCGGTAGTTCACCGTAAGCAAAGCAAACCGCAGTTCGCGACCGGTCCAGCCTTTGTCCAGCAGGTCACGCAACGTGTAGAAGTTGCCGAGCGACTTGGACATCTTCTGCCCCTCGACCATGAGGTGCGCGCAATGCAGCCAGTAGCGCACGAACTTCTTGCCGGAGCAGCACTCGCTCTGCGCGATCTCCGCCTCGTGATGTGGAAAAATGTTGTCCACACCGCCGCAATGAATGTCGATCTCGGGACCGAGCAGGGTCATCGCCATCGCGCTGCATTCGATGTGCCAGCCAGGTCGCCCGGGACCCCAACGTGATTCCCACCGCACCTCGCCGTCATCTTCGTCCCACGCTTTCCAAAGAGCGAAGTCGCCGATCGATTCCTTCTCGTAGTCGTCGCTGCGCACCCGTCCGCTCGGGCGCAGTTCCTCCAGATCCAGATGCGCGAGCTGGCCGTAAGCGGGGAACTTCGACAGGCGAAAATAGACGCTGCGATCCTCCGCCTGGTAAGCGATTCCTTTCGCTTCCAGGTCGGTAATCATCGCGATCATCGCGTCCACGTACTGCGGCTCGGTCGCCGACGGGAAATGCTGGGCGGGCTTGATCCGCAAGGTCTTCAGGTCCTCGAAAAAGGCGTCTTTATAGATCTGTGTGAAGTCGCTCAGCCGCTTGCCGGCCTGCCGCGAGCCGCGGATCGTTTTGTCGTCCACATCGGTGAGGTTCATCACCCGCTGAACGGCGTAGCCCCGCGCTTCGAGGTGCCGCTGGAGCAGGTCCTCGAAGACATAGGCGCGGAAGTTTCCGATGTGCGCGTAATTGTAAACCGTCGGCCCACAGGTGTACATCCGCACCGTTTTCGCCGCCGGATCCAGAGGCGTGAACTCTTCGACCTGCCGCGAGTAGGTATTGAGAAAGCGAACGCCCATTTGCCTACTGATCCGGCAACTCAACGCTCGCGGTCGCCATCGCCGCGATCCCTTCGCGCCGACCAACAAAGCCGAGCCGCTCATTGGTCGTCGCCTTCACGCCGACCCTGCGAACCGGAATTCCCAAGGTCGCCGCGAGGTTCGCTTTCATCGCATCGAGATGCGGCGCGATCTTCGGAACTTCCGCCATGAGCGAGGAGTCGATGTTGATCACGCGGCCGCCTTCCGCCGCAACGAGCTCCGCGGCCTTGCGCACAATCTCCAGGCTGCTCATGCCGCGGATCGCTGGATCGTTGTTCGGAAAGTGATGCCCGATATCGCGTTCGCCGATCGCTCCCAGGATCGCGTCGGCAATCGCATGACAGAGCACATCCGCGTCGCTATGTCCGTCCAGGCCATGCGAGTGCGGAATCTCCACGCCGCCGAGGATCAACGGCCGGCCTTCCGCAAAGCGATGCACGTCGTAGCCGATGCCAGTGAGGTTCATGGATTGAGTAACGCTACAGCTCCAGATCGATCCGGCCGCTCGATGCGACCACCGAGATTTTGGCGGGATTGTCCGGCAACGGCTGCATCTCGAATTGACCGCCAGCGTTCTCCACGAGCAACTGGCCCGCGGCCACATCCCACAAGCTCACCGACTGCTCGATGTAAGCATCGAGGCGGCCGCATGCGACATAGGCGAGGTCGAGTGCGGCGCTCCCCATG
>JAQGOK010000019.1 GCA_028293645.1 Chthoniobacter sp. | reverse complement strand
CAACCAACGCCTTAAAAGGGCGCTGCTCTACCATTGAGCTACCAACCCGTCGCGAACACGGCGGCTGCCGAGGAAAGCGGGCGGATGGATAATTCACCCCGAAGAGTGACGCAAGGATTTTTCGGGCTACCGTGCCCGCTTTGTATGCGCAAATACTGGCCTTCGTCCCTGCGCGGTCCGCGCCGTCTCGTTCTCTTGATCGTCACGGGTGCGCTGCTCCTCGGAGGTCTCGCGCTCTGGTCCCGGCCGCGATTCGCCCAGTCGCAAAATCCTCTGATCACTACGCCGGTGCTGGCGTTGGAAGGTCTTGCGGCGAACAGCCTGTACTACAATGGAGTCGCGCGGGAGTGGCTCTTGCGCCAGCGGCCGGATCTCCTGGCGGCAGCGGATCGCGCAGGGGATGAGGAGAGGCTGCGCGCATTTGGGCAGGCAGTGGTGAATCCAAAGCTCTTCCGCCAACTGGATCGGCAACTGAGGTTTGATGTGCTGCTGCTGGTTGGCGATCCGACGCAATATCGGGCGCTGCTTGATCATCTGATGGAGACGAAGGACTTCACCCTCCGCTACGTGGATCATACGAGTTTCGTCTTCGCGCGAGGTGCGACGGAGCCCTGGACCCCGGCGGCCCTGCAATCCATCCGAACGCGTCTGACGGGTGCACCGCGCCGCGACGTGGCGACGTTTCTCGCGCTCACCGGGGCCAAGCTGCTGGCGATCCGTCGCGCGACGGAGGGGAATGCTTTGCTCGATGAAGCGGTCGCGCTCGATCCGCGGATTCCGGAGGCATGGAGCGGACGCGCTTTGTATCACATGGAACGAGGGGAATGGGCGCCCGCTTTGGCGAGTGCCGATCGTGCGCTGTCACTGGAAAAAGCGCACCTCGGCGCGTTGTCGGTGAAGACTCAAATCTTTTACGCGACGAAGCGTTTCAACGAAGCCTATGCGCTTTCGCAGCAGCTCCTGGCGCGGCTGCCGGATGATCCGAACATCCTCTTCAAGCACGCGCAGATCGCTCATGAAGCGCATGCCTACAAAGCCGAGATCGAGGTGCTGCGGAAGCTGATCGCGCTCGCGGAGAAGAACGAGCGTCCGACGACCGGCTACCGGCTCTACCTTGCGCAGGCCTACACTTCCGCGGGTCAGGCGCAGCCCGCGATCGAAGCTTTTCGACAGGTGCTGACGGATCCCACTTTGCCGGCAGATCAGCGGGAGTTTGCGAGCGATAGCTTGCAGCGGATAAAGAGCCGCTCAGGGCTCTGAGTTGAATCGGCCGCGGCTTGCCGCTGGAACTCCGCACTTCCATTCTGCGCCAATGATGTTCCCGCCGACCACCGTCTATCGCACCGACACTGCACTCATTGCGCAACGCGGGGAGGATTGCTTCCGATTGGTTGAGACGAACATCGACGCGCTCTTCACTACGCCGGACGCGGCCGGCTGGCTGCAGGATCAACTCGCCCGCGCCGAGCCGGTTCTGCGACCGACGGAGTTGCTCGCGCCCTTGCAGAGCCAGGAAGTCTGGGCCGCCGGCGTGACGTATCTGCGCAGCCGCGATGCGCGAATCGAAGAGTCGCAGGTGGCCGGTGGCGGTTCTTTCTACGACCGGGTTTACGACGCGGAGCGCCCGGAAATTTTCTTCAAGGCGACGCCCCATCGAGTGGTCGCGCCGGGCGGGTCGATGCGCTTGCGCCGCGATTCGCGGTGGAACGTGCCCGAGCCAGAGCTGGCGCTCGCGATCAATGCTCGCGGCGCGATCTTCGGCTACACCGTCGGCAACGACTTGAGTTCGCGGGACATCGAGGGTGAGAACCCGCTTTATTTGCCGCAGGCGAAAGTCTGGAGCCAATGCTGCGCGCTCGGCCCCGGCCTCGTCGTCCGTGAACCGCTCGCGCCGGGAGCCACCATCCAGTTGCGCATTCATCGCGGCGGCGAAGTGGCGGTGCGTGGCGGGACCTCGCTTTCGCAAATGAAGCGGACGCTGCCCGAGCTGGCGGATTGGCTCTGCCGCGAAGATCACTTCCCGGCCGGGTGCTATCTGCTCACTGGCACGGGCGTCGTGCCGCCGAACGACTTCACGCTCGCGAGTGGCGACGAGGTGCGGATTTCCATCGACGGCATCGGCACGCTCGTGAACACGATCGCTTGATATGGACCTTCACGGAAAAAGCTTTGTCGGCGGTGTGCTTTGCGCATCGGGAGGGCGTCAATTTCACGCGACCAGTCCGCTCGACGGAGCGCAGCTCGAGACGGAATTCTGTGAAGCCGCCGCGGAAGATGTGGAGGCCGCGCTGGAGCTGGCGGATGCCGCATTCACCGAGCTGCGACAACTCGGAGCGGAAGAGCGCGCCTTGTTCATCGAGCGCGTCGCTGAGGAAATCCTTGGGCTCGGCGACAAGCTGCTCGAGAGGGCGCATCGTGAAACGGGTCTTCCCCTCGATCGGCTGACCGGTGAACGCGGGCGCACGGTCGGGCAGCTGCGGCTCTTCGCGGGTGTGGTGCGCGAGGGCTCCTGGTGCGACGCGCGGATCGATACGGCGTTGCCGGATCGGCAGCCGTTGCCCCGGCCGGATCTGCGGCGCGTGCTGGTGCCGCTCGGGCCGGTGGTGGTTTTCGGCTCGAGCAACTTTCCATTGGCGTTTTCGGTCGCGGGTGGTGACACGGCGAGCGCGCTCGCGGCCGGTTGTCCGGTCATCGTGAAGGCGCATCCGGCGCATCCCGGCACGTCCGAACTCGTCGCGGGCGCGATCGCCGCCGCGGTCACGGCATGTGGCCTTCCGTCAGGCACGTTCTCGATGCTGCACGGCGGAGCGGAATTGGCGCATCAGCTCGTGCGGCATCCGCTCACGCGAGCGGTCGGTTTCACCGGATCGCACCGCGCGGGTCGCGCGCTGTTCGACACGGCAGCGCAACGTGCGGAACCGATCCCGGTCTTCGCCGAAATGAGCAGCTTGAATCCCGTGTTCATCCTGCCCAATGCACTGCGGGAGCGCGGTGCAGCGATCGCCGAAGGCTTGAAGAATTCCGTCACGCTCGGGGTCGGCCAGTTCTGCACCAAGCCCGGCCTGGTCTTCGGCCTCGGCGGACCGGAGATGCAGACCTTCGCTGCGGCGCTTGCACGGCTGATCGAAAGCGCAGCGCCCGCGACGATGTTGCACGCCGGCATCCGCGATGCATTTGAGAAGGGCCTCGACTCCATCGCGAAGGTGCCTGGCGTTGTCGCCCTCGCCACTTCGGGAGCGGAGCCGGACGCGGAGCGAACGCAAGGCGGCGCCGCGGCGTTCGTGACCGACGCAGAAAACTTCGTGCAACGGCGCGAGCTGCACGACGAACTCTTCGGTCCATTCACGCTGATCGTGAACGCGCCCTCCGCCGCGGCACTGGCGGACGTGGCGCGCCAGATGACTGGGCAACTCACCGCGACCATCCACGGCACTCCCGAGGATCTCGCTGCGGCCGGCGAACTCATTGCGGTGCTGGAGCGCAAAGCCGGGCGGCTGCTTTTCAACGGCTTCCCCACCGGCGTCGAAGTCTCGCCCGCCATGCACCACGGCGGCCCCTATCCCGCGACGACGGATGCGCGCTTCACGAGTGTCGGCACCGCGGCGATCCTGCGGTTTGCGCGTCCGGTGTGCTTTCAAGGATTCCCCGCGCAGGCGCTCCCGCCCGAGCTCCAGGATGAGAATCCGCGCGGCTTGATGCGGCTCGTCAACGGCCAGCTCACGCGCGAGCCAATCGTCCGGTAGGCGGGAAAAGCCTTGGCGCGGCAGAGGCCGCGCATTTGTATCACCGGCCCTATGTCCAGTCACTTTGGTCACGCCTTCCGCATCGCCACCTGGGGCGAATCCCATGGCGGCGGCGTCGGCGTGGTGATCGATGGCTGCCCGCCGCTCATCGAGCTGAGCGAAGCGGATGTTCAACGCGATCTCGATCGCCGCCGGCCGGGGCAAAGCGAAATCGTGACGCCGCGCGACGAAGCGGATCAGTGCCGCATTTTGTCAGGCGTCTTTGAGGGGAAAACGTTGGGCACGCCGATCGCGATCTCCGTCTTGAACAAGGACGCGCGGCCCGACGCCTATCGCGAGATGGAGCAGGCATTCCGGCCTTCGCACGCGGACTACACTTACCAGGCGAAGTTCGGGATTCGCAACTGGCAGGGCGGCGGACGCGCCTCGGCCCGCGAGACGATCGGCCGCGTCGCCGCCGCTGCGGTCGCGAAGCAGGTGTTGCGAGCGCTGCTGCCCAGCCTCGAAGTCATCGCTTACGTGAAAACGATCCACGAGTTGACCGCCGACATCGATCCCGAGACGGTGCGCTTCGAGGACGTTGAGGCGAATATCGTGCGTTGTCCCGACGCGCCGATGGCGGTGCGGATGATCGAGTTGATCAAAGGAATGCGGAGCGAAGGAGACAGCGTGGGCGGTACCGTCGAATGCGTGATCCGCGGCATGCCGGCTGGATTGGGTGAGCCAGTTTTCGACAAGCTCGAAGCCGAACTCGCGAAAGCGATGATGAGCCTGCCGGCTACCAAAGGTTTCGAAGTCGGCTCGGGATTCGCGGGCGCTAAATTGCGCGGCTCAGAACACAACGACGCGTTCGTCATGGAAGGCGACCGCGTGCGGACGGCGACGAATCGCTCCGGCGGAATCCAGGGCGGCATCAGCAACGGCGAGGCCATCTTTCTGCGCGTCGCGTTCAAACCGACCGCGACCATTTTCAAGGCGCAACAGACCGTCACGACCGACGGCGAAGAAACGGAACTGCGCGCCCGCGGCCGCCACGATCCGTGCGTCCTGCCACGCGCCGTTCCGATGGTGGAAGCGATGGCGCTGCTGGTGATCTGCGATCACGCGCTACGCCAGCGCGGGCAGGTCGGCGCACTTCAGGGATAGAACGTTGCGCCGTTCCGCGGCGAGCGGCGCCAGAATTTACCCCAGAGGGCGCAAAGGCGCAGAGGCGCGCGGGAGAAAGAATAGGAGCATCCTGCCTTGCCTCTGCGGCCCCCCGGCGTCCTGGCGCCCTCCGCGGTAAAGCAGAACGCCCGCGCGGCACGCCGATTGACCCTCCGGGAGCGAGCGACTAGCTTCGCCGCCCGCCGATGAGCCAGAATTACAAAGACACTCTCCACCTTCCCAAAACGGACTTCCCGATGAAGGCGGATCTCGTGAAACGCGAGCCTGAGCGGCTGCGCAAATGGGACGAGAACGGGCTCTATCGGCGCATCCAGGAGTCGCGAAAAGATGCGCCGCTTTTTGTGCTCCACGACGGCCCGCCTTTCGCCAACGGCGACGTGCACATGGGCACTGCGCTGAACAAAGTGCTCAAGGATCTCATCGTGAAATCGCGCACGATGCTCGGCTTCCGCGCCCCGTATGTGCCCGGGTGGGACTGCCACGGGCTGCCGATCGAATTCAAAGTGGTGAAAGAATCGCGCGGGCTTTCGCCGGTCGAAGTCCGCACCAAGAGCGAGGAATACGCGCGCAAGTTCGTGGACATCCAGCGCACGCAATTCAAGCGGCTCGGCGTGCTCGGCGAATGGGAGAATCCGTATCTCACGCTCGCGCCTGAATACGAGGCGGAGATCATCCGCGCGTTCGCCACGTTCGTGGACAAGGGGCTCGTCTATCAGTCGAAGAAGCCGGTCTATTGGAGCACTGGCGCGCAGACCGCGCTTGCGGAAGCGGAGGTCGAATATGCGGAGCGCGTCGATCCCGCGATTTTTGTGAAGTTTCCGATCGTCAGTGGTGAGCTGGCAGGCAAGGCGAGCATGGTCATCTGGACGACGACGCCGTGGACGCTGCCGGCGAATGTCGCGATCGCGGTGAGTCCGCGCGCTTCGTATGTCGTCGCGGAGTTTCGCCATGCGGAAACCGGCGCGACGGAACAGCTCGTGATGGCGGACGACGAAGCGTTGCTGACCGCGTTCGCGCAGCAAACTGGATGGACGCTGGCGAAGCAGGAGTTGTCGCGCGCCGAGGCCGAGCAATGGTCTGCGAAGCGCAAAGCCGCAGGGCTGAATTGGGAAACCGGCGATCGCGGTGGCGAGCTGCTGACCTGCATCGATGGGTATGCGCTGCCTGGTTCCGAGCTGGCGGGCAGCGAAGCGCAGCACCCGTTCCTCGATCGAACGTCCCGCGTGATCAGCGCCGATTTCGTAACGATGGACACCGGCACTGGTCAGGTCCACGTCGCACCCGGACACGGTGCGGACGATTACGTTGCCGGCAAGCAGAACGACCTGCCGATCCTCTCGCCGGTCGATGATCGGGGCTGCCTGACCGAAGACGCCGGCGTGCCGGAACTCACCGGCCAATACGTCTTCAAAGCCAACCCGCTCGTCATCGAAATCCTGCGCGGGCGCGGCGCGTTGCTCGGTGCGGATCTCAATTACAAACACGACTACCCGCATTGCTGGCGTTCGAAGACCCCGATCGTCTTCCGCGCGGTGGAGCAGTTCTTCATCCGGATCGATGACATCCGCGCCGATGCGCTCGCTGCGATCGAAAGTGTGGATTGGCTGCCGCATTGGGGCCGCGCACGCATTCACGGGACGGTCGAGTCGCGGCCGGATTGGTGCATCTCGCGCCAGCGTACCTGGGGCGTGCCGCTGCCCGTTTTTTACACCGCAGAAGGGAAGGCGATTCTGGAATCCGCCATCGCCGTCCCGCTTGCGCGACAGGTCGCGGATCTCTTTGAGAAAGAGGGAACGAATCTGTGGTTCGAAAAGGACGACGCGTGGTGGGCGCAGACGCTGGGACTGCCCGAGGGGACCACGCGCCGCAACGACACGCTGGACGTCTGGATCGACTCCGGCGTCTCGCATACTGCGGTGACGGCAAAGCGCCCGGAACTCGGTGGCTCCACGGTCGCGGACGTTTACCTCGAAGCGACCGATCAGCATCGCGGCTGGTTTCAATCATCACTGATGACCTCCATCGCGATGTATGGCCGCGCGCCTTACAAGACGGTGATTACGCATGGCTTCGTGGTCGATAAGGACACGCGCAAGAAGGTCTCGAAGTCGGAGCAGGGGACTTACAAAAAGCCGATGAATGCCGAGCATTTCGTCGGCAAGTATGGCGCGGACATCGTGCGGCTGTGGGCTTCCAGCGTGGAGTTCACGAATGAGGTGCCGTTCTCGGAAGAGTCATTCGCGGTGCTTACCGATGCCTACCGCAGCTTCCGCAACGTGCTCCGCATTCTCCTCGCGAACTGCGGCGACTTCGATCGCGCGCAGCACGCGGTGGATCTCGTCGCGTCGGGTGAAGCCGGTGGCATCACACTCTGCACTCGCACGGGCGCGCCGATTGCGGGCACGGCAGTGGATCGCTGGATGCTTTCACGTTTGCAGGAAGTCGCCGGCACGTGTCGCGAGGCTTACGCCGAGTACGATTTTCGGAAGGTATTCCAGACGCTGAACCAGTTCGTCACGGTCGAGATCAGCGCGCTCTACGTGGATATCACGAAGGATCGGCTCTATTGCGACGCGGTCGATTCACCGCGGCGCCGCGCCACTCAGACCGTGATGCTGCGCGTCTTCGAAACGCTTGCAAAGCTGCTCGCCCCAATCCTCGCTTTCACAGCCGATGAAGCGTGGGAGCACGCCGGTAAGGCTGACTCAATTCATCTCGAGCACTTCCCGGAAGCCGACGCCGCATTGCGCGACACGGCTCTCGAGATGCACATCGACAAACTCCTGAAACTGCGGGCGCTCGTCGCGCAAGCGGTGGAGCCCGCGCGGCAGGAGAAGCTCATCGGCAATGCGCTCGAAGGCAGCGTCGCGTTGCAGATCGGTGACGAGACGCTTTTCAACGAACTCAAAGATCACGAGGTCGAGCTGGAAGAATTCTTCATCCTCAGCGAGCTGACGCTCATCGCGAGTGACGAGACCAGCGCCCGGATCGTCCGCACCGCGCATGCGAAGTGCGCCCGCTGCTGGCGCCATCGCCCAACGGTTGGCGAAAGCGCCGCGCACCCGGAACTCTGCGAACGCTGCGCGACGGTGGTCACGGCGACTGCGTGATTGGCGCGATGAGGTTCGCGCACGATTAGCCAAGCGTCGCGAGCCTCATGAAAATTGTCATCCCAGGCGGCTGCGGATTTCTCGGCGGCTGCCTCGCACGGTGGTTCACCGACCGCGGCTTCGAAGTTGTGCTCTTGTCCCGGCGCACAGCAGGGCGCACCGCCACCGCGCGCACCGTGCTGTGGGATGGCGTGACGCTCGGACCGTGGGCGGCCGAGTTGGAAGGCGCGCATGCGGTAATCAACCTGGCGGGCCGCTCGGTGAACTGCCGCTACAACGCTCACAATCGCGCTGAGATCCTGGATTCACGCGTGCGCTCGACGGAGGTGCTCGGCAAGGCGATCGCGCAATGTGCGCGGCCGCCGCGCGTGTGGCTCAACTCCAGCACGGCGACGATTTACCGGCACGCGCTCGATCGGCCAATGGATGAGGCGAGCGGCGAAATTGGAACCGGCTTCTCGGTGGGAATCGCGCAGGCTTGGGAACGTGCGTTCTTCGAAGCGCTGACTCCGCAGACGCGGCGAGTCGCTCTGCGCAGCGCGATGGTGATGGGGCCGCAGCCGGGCGGGCCATTTATCGTCTTCCGAATGCTGGCGCGATGCGGCCTCGGTGGACGGATGGGCTCGGGCGACCAGTTCGTCTCGTGGGTTCACGATCGGGATTTCTGCCGCGCGGTCGAATGGCTCATCGGGAATGAATCTGTGTCGGGCGTGGTGAACATCGCTGCGCCGAATCCGCTGCCGAATGCCGAGTTCATGCGCGTGCTGCGGCAGGCTTGTGGAATGCCGATCGGCCTGCCGGCAACGCGTTGGATGCTGGAGATCGGCGCGTTCTTCCTGCGGACAGAGACGGAGCTGCCGTTGAAGAGCCGCCGCGTGGTGCCGGGTCGTCTGCAGGACGCAGGGTTTGCGTTCGAGTTCGCGGATTGGGCTGCGGGAGCTCAGGATCTCGTCTCGAGGTCGCGCGTTCTGGCGACCGCCTGAACTCTGCGATTCAGACGCGCTGGCTGACCGTCCCGCCTGCCTCGTTCCGCGTTGCTTCAATCTGAGCGAAAACCGAGGCGGCGAGCTCGAAGGAGCGCAACCGAGCGTCGTGATCGTAGATGTGCCCGGTGGCGATGATTTCGTCGGGGTGAGTCTGCTCGATGAACGTCTCGAGTTCGCGCCGAATGGTCGCTGGCTCACCAACGGCAGAGAAGTGCAGCATGCGTTGCACATAGGCGGCTTCCGCGGGGTTCCAGAGTTCATCCACATCGTCCACGGGCGGTTGCAACTCGCCTGGCTTGCCGCGGATGAGGTTGAGGAACTGCTGCTGCATGGAGGAGAAGAGACGGCGAGCCGCTGCGTCCGTATCCGCGGCGAATACATTCAGGCCGATCATGACGTGCGGCTTGGCCAGTGCTTCCGAAGGCTTGAAGTTTTCCCGATAGAGCTGGAGCGCGACCTGGATGTAATCCGGCGCGAAGTGTGAGGCGAACGCGAACGGCAGGCCGAGTTCGGCGGCGAGCCGCGCGCTGAAATCGCTCGAACCGAGAAGGTAGATCGGGATGTTTAGACCGGCGCCGGGGACAGCGCGCAGCGTCTGATCGGGTGCGACCGGCCGAAAGAAAGCCTGCAACTCCAAAAGGTCCTGCGGAAAGGAATCACCGCTGCTGCCCAGATTGCGGCGCAACGCGCGAGCGGTGAGTTGATCACTGCCGGGTGCGCGGCCGAGTCCCAGATCGATGCGGCCGGGATGCAGCGATTCGAGCGTGCCGAATTGCTCCGCAATCGCGAGCGGCGCGTGATTGGGCAGCATGATGCCGCCGGCTCCGACGCGGATGCGCGACGTGCCCGCCGCGATGTGTTGGATCACCACGGACGTCGCCGCGCTCGCAATGCCCGGCATGTTGTGATGCTCAGCGACCCAGTAACGATGGTAAGCCCAGCGCTCGGCGTGCTGCGCAAGATCGAGCGAATTGCGGAGCGCCTGCGCAGCGGTGCCGCCTTGCACGATGGGTGAGAGGTCGAGGATGGAGTAGAGCATCGTGGTGCGTGCGCGCATGGAAGCTGGTGCACTCCCTCGGGATCGCAAGGCGTCGATGTGCCGGCCGCCCAGAGACAGTGCTCGGCAGTTAAACGCGTTTAAGCTTCCAGCTTCCCTGCCGAAACAGAACTGCGCTCCAGATCGTGAGCAGTGAAAACGAAATCGGAACGGCGATGAAAACGCCCGTCGGACCGAGGCCGAGCGGCCTGGCGAGGAGGTAGGCGAGTGGGACCTGGCCGACCCAAAAGCAAAAGAAGTTCAGGCGCGTCGGTGTCCAGGTATCACCCGCGCCATTGAACGCGCCCTCGAGACACATGCCGGCGGCGTAAAGCGGGAAGGCGATGCTGACGATCCAGAGCGCCTGCGTGGCGTAGGCGAAGACTTCCGGATCGGTGGTGAAAAAGCCGACGAGCGGACCGGCGAACACGATGAAGACGAGCCCGATCAAACCGAGGAACAACGTGTTGAAACGCGTGGCGATCCACACCGCGTCGGAGGCGCGTTGCGGCTGTTGCGCTCCAAGATTCTGTCCCACGAGGGTCGCGCCCGCATTGGCCAAACCCCAGGCCGGCATGAGCCCGAAGATCACGATCCGCATCGCTATGGTGTAACCGGCAAGCGCGCCGCTGCCGAAAAGCGCGAGGATCTTGAACAGGCCGACCCAGCTCGTGGTGCTGATCAGGAGTTGCGCTACGCCATTGCCCGCCGTGCGGACCAGCGCGCCGAGGGTGTCGAAGTCCGGACGGAGGTGATGCAGCCGCACGCGGACGCGGCTCGTGTGACCGTTCAGGCACCAGAGCTGATACAGCACGCCGACTCCGCGACCGATGTTGGTGGCGACTGCGGCACCGGTCACACCCATTTCCGGAAAGGGTCCCCAGCCGAAAATGAAGCACGGGCCGAGGACAATGTTCAGCCCGTTCGCAAGCCAGAGCGTCCGCATCGCGATCACCGCGTCGCCTGCGCCGCGGAAGATCGCGTTGATGAGGAAGATCAGGAAAACGGTGAAGTTTCCGCCGAGCATCACCCGCGCGAAATCGGTCCCGAGCGCGACAATCGGCTCGCCCGCGCCCATCGCTCGCAAGAGGTGAGGTGCGAGCCAGCCGAGCACGACGCCGAGGCCCGCGGAGACGACCAGCCCGAGCAGAACGATCTGGCCCGCAGCTTGGGCCGCGCGTTCCGGATCCTTCTCACCAATCCGCCGCGCAACGATCGCGGTGGCGGCGAAGGAGATGCCGATGGCGACCGCGTAAATCAGCGTCATGATCGACTCGGTGATGCCGATCACGGCGATCGCGTCCTTGCCGAGTCGCGAAACCCAGAACACATCCGTGATCGCGAAGAGCGACTCCATCACCATCTCGAGCACCATCGGCACCGAGAGCAGGAGCACCGCGCGATTGAGCGGGACGGTGGTGTAGTCGTGCTGCTCGCCACGCAGTGCCTGCGCTACTCCGCGCCAGAACGAGCTGGGCGCAGGCAGCGCCGAAGGTGCCTCGGGCTGACCAGGATCGGACATAAGGGGCGGCGAAGATGCCGGGGCGACCGCAGCGGGTCAAACCCCACGCCGTTCCACCTCACCACCTTCGAACGTCGGAGCAGTTGCCGCTTGCTCCAACGTCGCGCCTTCGCTTTAGGCTGCGCGCAAATGAAGTTCCTCGCCGCTGTGGCCCTCCCGCTTTACGCGCTCGATCAGGTCACCAAATGGTGGGTGGTGCGTAACCTCGAGTTCGGCGGTGAACGAACGATCATTCTCGGATTCTTTGACCTCGTGCATCTCGGGAATACGGGCGCCGCCTTCAGCATGTTCAGCGGCAACAATTTCTTCTTCATCGTCCTTTCCGTGGTGACGCTCATCGCGCTCCTGATCGCGTTCGCGCGCGGCGCGTTCCCGGATCGTCACTCGCGCTGGGGCGTCGGTCTGCTCACCGCGGGCATCCTCGGCAATGTCACGGATCGGCTCGTCCATGGGCATGTCGTGGATTTCCTGGTGTTCGATTTGCACGTCTGGCCCGCCGACCCGTGGCCGGCGTTCAACGTGGCCGATTCGTGCATCTGCATCGCGGTGGGGTTCTTTCTTTTGGCGACGCTGCGTGAGGCGCGCGGGGCGAAGCAGTGAGTTGACGTGTTCCAAACGAGCGGGATAGCGGTTCCTCCTGCTCGACTTTCTCGAACCGCTGCCGATGTTCGGACCTTATGGAAAGTGCCTCCCCGACCGTGGAACTGGATGAATTTTACATCCTAAAAAGAGGCGAAATCCTCGGGCCGTTCACCGCCACTGCAGTTCGCGAGAAGGTCGATAGCGGCGATTTCCAATTGGAGGACTTCGTGCAGTCCGGAGGTGTCGCCGTCTGGCAACCGCTGTCTCGGTGGCTCACCAAAGACCCCGAGGCTGGCGGTGCGATCGCGCCCGATTGGAAATCGCTCGGGAAATGGGCCGCGTTGCGGCTCCAGCACGATGTGCTCGCTGGCCATGCGATGGTCGGGCTGGTTTGTGCGGCGATCGGTGGGTTGGTTGTGATCCTCTCGCACTGGCCGGCCGCGTTGTGGCTGCCATGGTTCGCGGTGGCCGTAGCCATCGGCGTGCTCGCACTGCGGAGCGGACGCACGCTTTCGGGTCTGCTTCCGCTCGTTGCAGTCGCGGTCGTGCCCGTGATCTATGCGCTCATCACGCGGGACCAGGATTCCGCTTCGAAGGTCGCTGCAGTCCAGCCAGACACGACTGAAGTCCAAACCGAAGCGCTGCCGCCGCCGATCCCTTCTGTTTCGGAGGCTCCCGTCCCATCACGCGAGTCGGCGAAGGCCACGCCCGTGCCCGTGGTGAGTGTGGAAAAAGTTGCTCCGCCTCCACCAGCCGCACCGAGCGGGGTTCCGGCGCTGACGCCCGTCATTGCCGCGGCGACCCCAAGCTCACCCCCTGCGCAACAGAATTTCCCGCCGCTTCCACCCCCGACGCCAACTCTTCCGCCCATCCCGGAACCGGCGTCCGTCCCCGAAGGTACGGACCTGGTTCAGCGGTATCACAGCGCGTTGGTGCTGGTGAAAGAAGGCGCTGGAGCTGGCAGCGGATTCGTCTGCAAAGCCTGGGGACAGCCGCGGCTCTTCACGAACATTCACGTGGTCGCCGGGATGAAGCAGCCGCAATTCACGGCGCTGAGCGGCGCCAAAATCGCTGCAGGCGCCGGGGAGGCTGCGGCGGGCCACGATGTGATGCGCTTCGAGCTGGCCACGCCGCCTGCGGTGGTTCTGGAGATGCTTGCGAACCTGGAGGCGACCGTGAAGATCGGTGATCCGATTGTGGTTCTGGGAAACAGCGGCGGGGGTGGAGTGGTGACGAAACTCGGAGGCAAACTCGTCGGAATCGGACCGGACCGCGTGGAAGTGTCGGCCGAGTTTATTCCGGGGAACAGCGGCAGCCCGATCATTCACGTGCCGACCGGCAAAGTGATCGGCATCGCGACTTATCTCATGCGCCGCTACGACGAATTCAGCACAGCCGCTCAATCTCCACGCACCTCCAGATCACCTGCGCTGGTGATCCGCCGCTTCGGATATCGACTCGATAGCGTCACGCGCTGGGAACCGGTGAACTGGGGCGTTTTCCAGGCGGAAGCGGATCGCATCCAGCGAGTCTCTGAAGTCACCGAGGATGTTTTCGATTTTCTGAATGCCTTGCGAAAGAAGGAGACGCCCCAGTTTGCCACCGAGGCATTGCGGCGGCCCGCGAGCCAGTGGATGACGTCGGTGAGTGGAGGCCGACTGAGTGAGGCCGATCGACTCCAGGCGACGCAGACGTTTCTAAGCTCCTTGCGTTGGCTGGTCCGCGGTGACGTGGCAAGCGCCGAGACGCAGCTCCGGTATTCGTACTTTCGAGAAGAACTACGCAAGGAGCGCGAGGTGCGCGACAAGCTCTACAAGGCTTTCGACGACGAGGGGAAGAAGCTCTCGTCGCCTTCGACACGCGGAGGCTTGTAGCGTCGGACGAGGTCGGAGCTTGCGCGGCGCGTCGTTTAGAAGGCGCGCACCAGCTTGAGCAATTCGTGCAGGCGCTCGACGCGATTGTTCGAGACGAGGCGCGGGAACTTGCCGCCGATCTGGATGAGCGCGCCGTTGCGGGTGAGCATCGCTTTGTCCTCGCGGACCTCGACCATCGACATCTTGCGGGCGGCGGCGGCGAGTTTGATTTCGGTGAGAAGCAGGAGGTTCTCGGCGGCTTCCGGCAGCGCTCCGAAGCGGTCACGCCAGGTTTTGCGCAATGCTTCGAGCTGCTCTTGCGTGTTCACTTCCGCGAGTCGCCGATACGCCTGAATGCGCGGCTGCGCTTCGCTGATGTAACCCGCGGGAAGGAAGGCTGGCAGTTGTTGAGCGCCGTTTTTGAGGAACTCCGCTTCGCGCGTCGCTACGAAGTCAGTGCGCAGAACCACCTCCAGCCGCGGGCGCACTTTCTCCCCTTTCATCTTGGAAATGGCCTGCTTGAGCAACGCGCAATAGAGGTCGAAGCCAATGTTGACGATGTGACCGCTCTGCTGCGTCCCGAGGATGTTTCCGGCGCCACGGATCTCGAGGTCGCGCATGGCGATTTTGAAGCCGGCGCCGAGCGAGCTGTACTGTTTGATCGCGTTAATCCGGCGGCGCGCTTCGCCCAGCGTGAGCATCTCGCGCGGCAGCATGAGGTACGCGTAAGCCTTGTGTTGCGCGCGGCCGACGCGGCCGCGGAGTTGGTAAAGATCGGCCAGCCCAAACCGATCCGCGCGATCGATGATGATCGTGTTCGCGTTGGGAATATCGAGGCCGCTCTCGATGATCGTCGTCGAGATGAGCACGTCGGCGGCGCCGCTCACGAATTTCTGCATCACCTCTTCGAGCTCGTGCTCGTCCATCTGCCCGTGACCGATCACGAGCTTTGCCTTCGGGCAAAGCAGCGCGATCTTGTCGCGCATTTTTTGAATCGATTCGACCCGGTTGTGGAGGAAGTAAACCTGCCCCTGCCGGTGTAGTTCGCGGTTGATCGCGTCGCGGATCACCCGCTCATCGTAGGGGCAGATCAGCGTTTCGGTCGGGATGCGGTTGAGCGGCGCCGTCTCGATCGTGCTCATGTCTTTCGCGCCCATGAGAGACAGATAGAGGGTGCGCGGGATGGGTGTGGCGCTCAGCGTGAGCATGTCCACGAGCTGGAACATCTCCTTGAACTTCTCTTTGTGGAGCACACCAAAACGCTGCTCTTCATCAATCACGACGAGGCCGAGATTCTTGAAGACGATGTCCTTGGAAATGAGCCGGTGCGTGCCGACCACGATGTCCACGCGACCGTCCTTCAAACCCTCGACCGTCTTGCGCTGCTCGGCATGGGTGCGGAAGCGGCTGAGCAATTCGACCGTGATCGGGTAATCACTCATCCGCTCGCGGAAGTTCCGGTAGTGCTGCTCGGCAAGAACCGTGGTTGGCACAAGGATGGCGACCTGTTTGCCGCCCATGACCGCCTTGAATGCAGCGCGGATCGCGACCTCGGTTTTGCCGAAACCGACGTCGCCACAGATCAACCGATCCATCGGTCGCTCGGATTCCATGTCCTCTTTCGCGGCGGCGATCGCGGTGAGCTGATCGGGTGTTTCTTTGAAGAGGAACGACGACTCGAATTCGCGCTGCCACTTGTTGTCCGGCGGAAAGGCGAAGCCCTTCGCCGTCTCGCGCTCGGCGTGGAGCTGCAGGAGTTTGCCGGCGTAATCGAAGACTGCTTTCTCCGCGTTCTTCTTCGCCTTGGCCCACTTGCCGTCACCGAGCACCGAGAGTGGCGGGTTGCGTTTCCCGACGCCGACGTAGCGCGCGATGAGGAACGACTGCTCGAGCGGAACGTAAAGCCGGGAGTCCTCGGCGAAGGCGATCACCAGCACTTCCTCGGCTTTGCCGTCGGCGCTCGGGATGGAGCGCATGCCTTCGTAGCGGCCGATGCCGTGCTCCAGATGAACGACGAGATCGTCCTCATTCAGCTCACTGAAATCGATCTGGACGCGACTGGATTGCTCCCGCGCCCGGCGCAACGCGAGCCGGCGCGCGCGCGTGTTGCGGTAACGACCGAAAAGCTCCGCATCGCTGAGCGCGGCAAGCTTCCCGGCCGGATAGGTGAAGCCGCGCGCGAGCGTGCCGATCGCAAAGGTGATCACGTCGGATTCGACCGGCGGCAGCAGATCATGGAGGCGTTCGATCTCACCTTCGTTGTTGCAGAAAATGTGGACGCGCCAACCGCTGGTGCGCCATTCGCGAAGCTGCGCGAAGAACCGCTCGCGCTTCAGCTCATCGACTACGAAATCGCCCGCCTCGAACTCGCCGAGACCGTGATCAAAGAACGCGGTGGAATAATCTTCCGCGCCTGCGGTGATCGACTGCGAAGCAGCGGAAGCAGCGAAGTCGGAGGAAGCAGCGGATCTCCCGTCCTTCCTTTTGCTCTTCGCTGCTTTCACTTCTTCGCCGTCACCTTCCTCCACGGCGACCACGCCAGTCGCGCTCTCCAGAATCTGCACCTGCGCCGCCAGCCAGCCGGCGTCGGCATCGACGGTCAGATCACGAGCGGCAATCAACTCCCGCAGCTTCACCGTCGCGCGCTCCGCGGCGGCTTCGCCGAGCAGCAAAGTGCAGGCGTCCAGCCGTTGAACGCTCGTCTGCGTATCCAGATCGAACTCGCGGATGGACTCGATCTCGTCATCGAATAGCTCGATGCGCACCGGCAGCGCATGGTGAAAAGAGAACACATCCAGAATGCCGCCGCGGACCGCGAAGTGCCCACGGGCCGAGACTTGGGCCACGTGCTCGTAACCGGCCGCCGCGAGCTGCTTGATCAAGCCTTCGCGATCGAGCTTCGCGGAACGGCGCAGCTTCACTTCGAGCTGCCGCAACGCCGCAGGCGACGGCACGTCATCCTCGAGGCACGCTTTGGTCAGCACCACGATTTGCCGTTTCGCACCACTGGTCAGCTTCTGGACGATCCCGAGCCGTTCGGCGGTGGCTTCGGCGTCGGGCAACGCGCCCTCAACTGGCGCGCGTTCGACCTCCGGGAAAAACAGCGCCTCGGGAAACCATTGCAGCAGCTCGTTGTGAAACGTCTCCTGCGCGCGCACATCGCTGCAGACCACCCAGATCCGCTGCTTCACCTGGCGCGCCAGGACGCCGACGAGCCACGGCTGAGCCGACGGGAAAACGTGCTCGAACGAAACCGCTTCGCCTGCCCGGACCTGCTCCAGCTTGGCGGTCATCGCCGCGGTGGCGGCGATCTGATCGAGCAGATCGGTCTTCATGAAGGGCGCCTCCTGTCGCTTATTCCACGCGCTCCCGCAAGCGGCGCGCGTCTGGGGCGGCGCCGCGTCAGCGCAGTCAGACTTCGCTACGCCGGTTTGCCAGCTCTGCCGCCAGCCGCGGGCCGATGCTGCGTGGGCCGAGCGGGCGACCTTCCAGAGTGGCGACGGGCATCACGCCGATCCAACTGTTCGTCAGGAAAATTTCGTCGGCGCGGAGCACGTCTTCGCGGAACAGGCGGCGCTCTTCGACCTTCCGTCGGGCGATCACCCACTCGCGGATCACCCCCGTCCGGCAGCCGCTGGAGCGTGGCGGCGTGCAAAGGCGCTCGTCGCGCAGGACGAACACGTTTGCCATGCTCGCGGAGACCAACTCGGCGCGTTCGTTGAAGAGCAACGATTCGTCGAAGCCGCGCTGCCGGGCGTGAGCGAGCGCGGCGCAATGGAACCAGTAATTGGCCGTCTTCAATCCCGGGAACGCCGGCCGGTGGGTTTCTTCGCAAAGTGTGAGTTCCCACGGATTGTCCGGATCTGGGGGCGTGCGGGCTTCGAGCAGGATGTAAACGCGTGCAGCGGTTACGGAATCCGCGGGACCGCCATCTCCTGCGGTGACATAGATTCGGGCGAAGCCGTTCGCGCTGTTGGCGCGCCAGACTTCAGCCACCGCAACGAGCACGCTCTCTTCGCAAGGAATCGCTCGTTCCGCGCAAGCCTGGAGGAGCCGTTGAAGATGCTTGTCGAAGAACTCCGCCTCGCCTCCGGTCACGCGCAGGCTCTCGAACACCGCCATCCCGTAGCGAAAGCCGCGGTCACTGAGCGGCAGAGATTCGCATGGTTGAAACGCAGCGCCCGACCAGCGCCATGCGAGAAGGGGCGGATGCTGAGGCGCAGGCGGGTTCACGGCGCGCGAGCGTCCGCCGTTGCGGGAACACTGACCAGCCGGTTTTTCGATGCAGCGCTGCGCCTGATTTCGTTTGCGAAAGAGGGCGTGGTTCGATCATGAAAGGAGCACCCCAGCGGCACCCCCGCTCTCCTCCCTTCCCATGAAAATCATCCTCTCTGCCATGATCGCTTCCGCCAGTCTCGCCACCGCCAGCAACGCGGCCGACGGCAAACCGCTCGGCTACTCCGACACGCCGCTCATTCCCGGGACCAAATGGCACGTGCACGACGGCAATCGTCCGCAGCCAAAGGTCGTCACGCCCGGCGAACCCAGCACGCAGGAGAAGGTTGGCACCGCGCCGAGTGATGCGGTCGTCCTCTTTGACGGCAAGGACCTCTCCAAGTGGAAGAAGAGCGACGGGCAGCCTGCTCCGTGGAAAGTCGAGAACGGCTACATCGAGGTGGCGCCGAAAACGGGCGACATCTTCACGAAGGACGAGTTCGGGCCGAATGTGCAGATCCATATCGAGTTCGCGACGCCTCCGCCGGTTGGCGACGGGCAGGGGCGCGGCAATAGCGGGCTCTTCCTCTATGGCCGCTACGAAATCCAGGTGCTCGACAGCTACAACAACCCCACTTACCCCGACGGACAGGCGACCGCGCTGTATGGATACATGCCGCCGCAAGTGAACGCTTCGCGGAAGCCGGGCGAGTGGCAGACCTACGACGTCATCTTCGAAGGGCCGAAATTCAAAGACGGCAAACTCGAAAAGCCGGCTCACGCCACAATCCTGCACAACGGCGTGCTCACCCAGAATCACGTGGCGTTGATTGGCAGTTCCGGTCATCGGACAGTCGGCACGTACAAGGCGCATGGCGAGAAGGGTGCGCTGAAATTGCAGGATCACGGCAACCCGATGCGCTTCCGCAACATGTGGATCCGTGAGTTCCAGAATCCGACGGCCGAGGACATCGGCGACGGGCCGTTGATCGGGAAATAGCTGGCGCTGGTGGTCGCGGGCGGGGGCGAATCGGCTTGTGCCGTAGCGTCGCTCCGGCTCAGGTCCCGCGATGCAACGACTCGCGACCTGGCTGCGAGAAACGGACCGGGAAAACTTCGGTCGGTTCTTCGCGCGGCACCCGGGATTGCAAGTGTTTGATGCGCGGATCAATGCGTTCGATCTCGCGGACATGGACGGCCTGCTGATCACCGGTGGGCCGGATATCAGCGCGGAGTTTCATCCCGAGCCGCCACGGGATCCTTCGCTGATCGAGGAACCCGAACCGCTTCGAGACGCGTGGGAATTCGGAGCGGTGCGAGCTGCTTACGAACGGGGCCTGCCAGTTTTGTGCGTCTGCAAAGGACTGCAGGTGCTGAACCTCGCCCTGGGCGGCACCTTGCACCTCGATATCCCGGGCCATCGGCCCCCGGAGATGAAATACGGAAATCTGCAGCCGCTTCGTTACGAAACCTCCGCGCGGCACCGCTTTGCGCACGTCAACAGTTCGCATCACCAGGCGCTCGACCGGGTCGCGGAGCCACTCGAGGTGGAGGCATGGCATGCGGAAGACGGAGTGATCGAGCAGGTGCGGCTTCGCGACTACTCGTGGGGCGTAGGCGTCCAATACCACCCTGAGCGCGATTTGGCTTACGCTCCGCTCTTCGATGATTTCTTCGCGCAATCTCCATCATGATGCCTGCTGATCCACCGCTGGTTGTCACCATTCGCGCGGGGCTCGACCTGAGCTATTACGCGTCCGCGCCGACGCCGATCATTCTGCTGATCAAACCGCGGTTGGACCGCTGGCAGCACATCGAAAAAGAGCAACTGAGCTGCGAGCCGCAGGTGCCGATGGAGGAGTACGAAGATGAGCACGGAAACATCGTGCAACGCTTTGTCCTGCCGATCGGGCAGACGACGGTGCGTCACGACATGTTTGTCGCGGTGCCGGCGGTGCCCGAAAACCACGGCGCAGTGGACGGCGTGATCCCGATCGCCGAGCTGCCGGCAAAGCTGCTTCGTTACACGCTGCCCAGCCGTTATTGCGATTCGGACAAGCTGCTGGACTTCGCCTTTCAGCAATTCGGACAGGTGGCCCACGGCCTCGAACGCGTGCAGGCGATCTGCGATTGGGTGCACCAGAACATCGAATACCGCTGGGGCGCGGGCAGCCCCCACACGTCGGCAAGTGAGATCATCAAACAACGATTTGGGGTTTGCCGCGATTTCGCTCACACCGCCATTGCGCTCTGCCGCACCTTCAATCTCCCCGCGCGCTACGTCACCGGTTACGTGCCGGATGTGGGCTACCTCGATCCGGGAACGCCGATGGACTTCCATGCCTACTTCCAGGTCTTTCTCGGCGGCCGCTGGCAGACCTTCGATGCGCGTTTCAACGTGCCGCGGATTGGGCGCATTCGCATCGCCTGCGGCCTCGATGCCGTCGATGGTGCATTCTCCACGCTCTATGGCGCTGCGAACCTCGTGAGGTTCGAGGTTTGGGGCTATCAGGTTGATCCGGACGAGGTGAATCTCGGCGACCCGGTGGATCTATCGAAACGTCTCTGCGGCACCCGCGCGCTGCGTTTTCCCAAAGGCCAGCAAAGCGCCGCGACGACCAGCGGTCTGGTCGAAACGCAGCCTTAACTCCGGCTTAGGACTGTGTTGCGGCGGAAGCGATCGTCCCGATTTGGGTGATCGAGGGTGTAGTGCAGGCCGCGGCTCTCCCGGCGAAGGAGCGCGCAATCGACGATCAACGCGGCCACGGTCGCGAGGTTGCGGAGTTCGAGCAGGTCGGTCGTGATCTTGAAGTTCCAGTAAAACTCCTGGATCTCCCGCTCGAGATTGCGCAGCCGGGTGGCCGCGCGTTGCAGGCGTTTGTCGGACCGAACGATGCCGACGTAATCCCACATCAAGCGCCGGATTTCATCCCAGTTGTGGTAGATCACCACCAGTTCGTCCACGTCGTGCGCGTCGCCGCTTACCCATTCGGGAAGATCGAGTGCTTCGACTTCCGTGCGGCTCGCGAAGCGTGGCTCCGCCCGGATCCCCGCCACGCATCGGTGGGCGAGGACGCAGGCCTCCAGCAGCGAATTGCTCGCGAGCCGATTCGCTCCGTGCAGCCCGGTGCAGGCGACTTCGCCGACCGCATAAAGGCCGCGCAGAGTGGCTTTGCCGTTCTCGTTCGTCAGCACGCCACCACATTGGTAGTGCGCTGCCGGCACGACCGGGATCGGCTGCCTGGTGATGTCCAGGCCGAAGCTCAGGCACCTCTCGTAAATGTTCGGGAAGCGATCCTTCACGAAATCCGCAGGCTGATGGGTGATGTCGAGATACACACAACGTGCGCCGGTGCGTTTCATCTCCGCATCGATCGCGCGGGCAACGATGTCCCGTGAAGCGAGTGCTTCACGCGGATCGTAACGCGACATGAATTCCGCGCCTTGCTCGTCAACGAGTCGAGCGCCCTCGCCGCGCACCGCTTCCGAGATCAGGAAGCTGCGCGCATCCGGATGGTAGAGGCAAGTCGGGTGAAACTGGATGAACTCCATGTTCGCGATCTTCGCCCCCGCACGCCAGGCCATGGCCACGCCGTCGCCAGTCGCGATGCTTGGATTGGTCGTATAAAGGTAAACTTTCCCGCAGCCGCCGGTCGCCAGAACGAGCCTATCGGTCCGGATCGTCATGACCTCACGCGTCGCCTCATCGAGCACGTAAACGCCGACGACCCGATCATCGGAAGCGAGACCCAGCTTCCCCAGCGTGATCAGATCGACCGCCATGTGATTCTCGAAAACGGTGATCTCCGGATGGGCGGCCACTGCGGCGAGCAGTGCCCGTTCGATCTCGCGACCGGTGACATCGCGGGCGTGCAGGATGCGGCGCTTCGAGTGCCCGCCTTCGCGCCCGAGATCCAGTTCGGACGAGCCGTCGGGAAGCTCGCGTTCGTCAAACTGCACACCGAACTCAATCAGCTCGCGGATGCGCGCCGGACCTTCGTTCACAATCGTCCGGACGACGCGTTCGTCGCAAAGGCCGTCGCCCGCTTCCAGCGTGTCCTGCACGTGCAGTTCGAAGGAGTCTTCAGTGCTCGTCACACTCGCGATTCCGCCCTGCGCCCAGGCTGTGTTGGACTCGCCGCGCGCACGTTTCGTGATGATCGCCACACGACCCAGTGCGGCCGCTTCCAGCGCGAAACTCAGCCCGGCAATCCCGGAGCCGATCACAACGAAATCGAACTCCTTCACTGGTGAACAGAGGAGCCGCCAGCCCGCGATTGATGCGACGTCCGCGTCGTCATTTCAGCAGGATGTTGTCGATGAGCCGGGTCTTTCCAAAGAAGACGGCCAACGCGATCACGGTCGCCCGATCGGCCAGGCGCACGGGCTGAAGACTTTGAGAGTGTGCCACTTCCACATAGTCAATCCGTGCGAGGGGTGCGGTCGAGACGATCTTGAGAATCCGCTTCCGCAGCTGTGCCGCGCGGGTTTCCCCAGCTCGGAAAGCGGCCTTCGCTTCGAGCAAAGCGCGTCGCAGCGTCGGCGCCTGAGCGCGCTCCTCGGGGGTGAGGTAGCGGTTGCGGGAACTCAGAGCGAGCCCATCGGATTCACGGACCGTCGGAATTGTGCGAAGCCGAATCGGCAGGTCCAGGTCGCGAACCATCCGTCCGATCACGGCACATTGTTGGAAATCCTTCTCGCCGAACACGGCCACGTCCGGAGCGATGATTGAGAACAGCTTCAGCACGACCGTGCAGACTCCTCGGAAGTGACCCGGTCGCGAGGCTCCGCAGAGCAGACTTGAGACGGCGGTTTCGTCCACGAACGTCGAGAAGTCCGCCGGATACATTTCGGCGGCGCTCGGGTGAAAGATCAGATCGACTCCCGCCGCTGCACAGCGGGCACGATCCGCATCGAAGGTGCGCGGATACTTTGCGAGGTCCTCGTTTGGGCCGAACTGCGTTGGATTCACAAAAATGCTGACCACGACGAATCCATTGGGGCCGGCGATGCGACGCGCCTGCCGGCAGAGCGCTTCGTGCCCGGCGTGCAGAGCGCCCATGGTCGGGACCAGGACGATTGGACCGGCCGTTGCTTTGCAAAGTCGCCGCGCCCCGGAAATGGTCCGGGTGATCTTCATGAATCGGGCGGGCGTAGCATCGTGGGAAGAAACGGTCGCATTCCTGCAACATTCCCACCGCGGCGCAATGCGAATGCGGCGCGTCAGAGTTCCGCGCGGTCACGTTCCAGAGTCGCCGCGCGGCCCGGCGTCTTCATTTCCTGCCTCGGAACCCTCACGCGGTCCGGCTCCTGCTTAAACGCCATTCGAGCAACCTTTCTCAAACTATGTTTTCTTCCATTCGTCGCAGTCCATTCGCGTTCACTCTTGTGGAGATCATGATCGTGATCGCGATCATCGCGATGCTCGCGGCCATTGCCGTTCCCAACATTTTGCGGGCGCGGAAACGTTCCCAAGCGACCCGTATGCTCAACGATTTGCGCGTGCTCGACTACGCGCTCGACCGCTGGGCGATCGAGAAAAACAAAGGCAAGGGGGACGTCGCGACGTTCGAGGACTTGAAGCCGTTCTTTAAGGAATCATCAGTGATCGCCACGACCGGAAGAGACCTTTTCGGCCAGGAGATCGGATCGCTGGTGGTCGATGAAAACCCGAAGGTTTCAGCCGTGGCGTTCGCGGCACTCTCCGACGTGGCTCCTTCCTCCTTTTGGTCGCCCTACTATTGAGCGGACCTCAGGCGGCAAGCGCCCCAGCAACGACGTCCGCGGTTTGTTCGAGGTCGGCCTCGGTATGTGCGAGTGAGAGGAAGCCGGCTTCAAACTGCGAAGGAGCGAAGTAAACGCCCGCGGTCAGGCAGCGATGGAAAAACGCATTGAAAGCAGCCCGATCCGAACGCTGCGCATCGGCGAGATTCCACACCGGGCCCGGTGTGAAGTAGAGGCAGAACATGCTGCCGATCCGCTGAAAACAGTAGTCGCGTCCGCTGCGGCGTAACGCCGCGCGCGTCGCCTCCTCAAAGGCCGCTCCTTTCGCTTCCAGCTCAGTCCAGCCATCCAGTCGCTCGAGTTCTCGCAACTGCGCGAGTCCTGCAGCCATGGCGAGCGGATTGCCGCTCAAGGTTCCGGCCTGGTAAACCGGGCCGTCGGGCGAAAGCCGGTCCATGATTTCCGCGCGACCGCCGAAGGCTCCGACCGGGAGGCCTCCTCCAATCACTTTGCCGAGCGCCGTCAGATCGGGCGCGATCCCACAGCGTTCCTGATAGCCGCCGCGCGCGAGCCGAAATCCCGTCATGACTTCGTCGAAGATCAGCACGGTCCCGTGCTCGGTGCAGAGTTCGCGCATTCGCTCGAGGTAACCCGGTCTGGGCAAATAGAGGCCGGCGTTGGCAGGCACCGGCTCGACGATCACCGCCGCGATCTCCCGGCCGTCCCGTTGAAAGAGCGCCTCCAGCGCTGCGACATCATTGAAAGGGAGCGTCGTCGTGAGATCCGCAAACGCTGCGGGCACGCCCGCGGAGTCCGGCTGCCCATGCGTGAGCGCACCGCTGCCCGCTTTGACGAGCAAGGCATCGACGTGCCCATGGTAGCAGCCCTCGAATTTCACCACGCGATCGCGCCCGGTAAAACCGCGTGCGAGGCGCAAACACGACATCGTCGCTTCGGTGCCGCTGTTCACCATGCGCACCTTTTCGAGACTCGGAATCCAGGTGCAAAGGGTCCGCGCCATCTCCACCTCCAACGGGTTCGGAATGCCGAAAGAAACGCCGTTGCGTGCCGTTTCGGCGATCGCTTCGAGGACCACTTTGGGCGAATGGCCGAGGATCGCGGGCCCCCAGGTGCCGACGTAGTCGATCAACTCGCGGCCATCCGCATCCCAGATGCGGCTGCCCGCCGCGCGCTCGACGAAGAACGGTTCGCCGCCGACGGAACGAAACGCACGGACCGGCGAGTTGACGCCGCCGGGGATGTAGCGGCGCGCTTCGGCGAAGAGAGCTTGGGAGCGGGTTTGCGGCGCCATGAGAGATTCTGAAAGCAGCGAAGTTGGCGGCGGGTCGGAGAAACTTGAAGCGAAAAGGGTGCGTGTCCGTCGAAGCGCCCGCCGCTCGTTTTCATCATGGCTCCTGACCGTTCTTTCCCGCCTTTGCTCATGCCCCGGCAGCGGGCTACCCTTCACCTCGTGAAAGCCCTCCAGATTGCCTTTCTGCTGCTCCTTTGCCTCACAGCGCGGCTCGGCCTTGCCGGTGCGGTGATTCGCGAGGAGGGCGGTATTTACCTGGAAGATCTGCTGCGCAAACCGGTGAAGCTGGCGACGCTCCAGGACGCGCCGATCTACTTCAAAATCGATTGCGCGCGCTATTTGGGAACGCTGAAGCGCGGCCAGCTCGTGGAGATTCAAGCCGTCAGTGATGGCGCCTACCGCGTCCGTGGCCTCGCCAAACAAGGGCAGGTGTCGGGCTGGGTCGAGCCGCGTTACCTCACGCCGCTGCGGCCGGAATTCCTCGCGAACCTCAAGCAAAACGCCGCGGCAGACGGAAGTGGAAGCGATGATCGCCCGCAACGAAGTCGCGATCAATATGACGCCGGACGAAGTGACCCGCGCGCTCGGAAAACCGGCGAAGACCACATCGCGGCTGGATGCGGGTGGGCGCGAAGAGCTTTGGGAATTCGTGCGCTTTGAGCGCGTCCCGCAGGAAGTCGCCGGCTACGATCGTTATGGGCGGATCGTCAAGAACGTCGTTTATGTGAAGGTGCCCGCGGGCAAGCTCAGCATCGCGTTTAACGACGGTCTCGTGAGTTCGCTTGAGCAAAGTGAAGGCACACTCGCTCGCGCGGCACAGGTAAAGATCGTCGCCGTTCCGTTCACCGTCGCCTACTGAAGCGATCACGGTTTGCCTGGCTCAACGCCCCTTGCCGGTGGCGGACGTTGCAGGCAGACCGGGATTCTGTAGCCTGCCGCCGCATGGATGTTTTCTCGCGCACGGTGTTGCTGCCGCTGGCTCAAGCCCCCCAGAAGTCCCAACTCTCGATGGATCAGCTTCTCGCCGTCCGCGATCGGTTCGATTGGACAGATCTCGCGGTCCTCGCGGCGGGAGCTGTGTTGGCGGTGATCGCATATTGGATCGCTGCGAAAATCATGGCCTCGGACGAAGAGGCCACGTTCAAGAACGCCTTGAAGATCTGGGCGCTCTCCCTCGTCGTCGGGATTGTGGTGGGGATCACCTGCGGGATTGCGGTTCCGATTGCGGTGCTAAGTGGGAACCCGTTGGGGGTGGTGATGGTCCTGATCGGGGCATTGTTCCTCGGCCTCGTGCTGATGTTCGCCTTGCCGGTGAAAGTCCTGGAGATGAGTCCGCTGCGGGCACTCGGATTTTGGCCCATCGCGCTGATCTTGATGGTTGCCGCGCAGACTGGCTTGGATCGCAGTTTGGGCCGCGAACCGCTGAGGGACTGGAGCGCCGCTTTTGGTTTCCTGCATTCAAACGTGACCGGCGGGAACCGGCTGGGGCTGGAGGCGAAACTGGAGCGGCTTTCCGAGCCAGCAGAGCGCCAGAAACCGATTTCGGAGCGTCAGGCTAATTTGCGGGCCGTCTTCGAGCAGCTTCAGGCTCGCCAGCGTACGCTTCCGCCGGGCGACGCGGCAGCGGTTGCGGCCTACGAGCGTCAGCGGATGCGCTACGAAGAGTTGCTGCGCGTGCTGCGGGTCGATTACGCCCGTTCGCAGGCGCCGGCGGGTCGGTAGCGGCTATTCGCCGGCGAAGAACTTCACGTCCTGGGTCGCGTGGCCGTCCGCGTAGAGGATGTTCACTTTCGTGTCGGTGTACGAGTGGAAACCCTCCTTGTCGCCGATGAGAGGAATCCGGCTGTGTTGGTCGATCACCCCGAGGAAGTTGAGGTTGCTCAGCTTCTGCCCACTGATCGCGACGTTCCAGATGTAGCTCGTGCCTGATTCCGCGGCGCAGCGCGTGTCCGCCGGGCACGCGAAGACTTTCTTTTCCTGCACGTATCTCTCG
The DNA here is from genome assembly GCA_028293645.1 of Chthoniobacter sp. Classification (GTDB taxonomy): domain Bacteria; phylum Verrucomicrobiota; class Verrucomicrobiia; order Chthoniobacterales; family Chthoniobacteraceae; genus Chthoniobacter. The sequence goes on along the minus strand of JAQGOK010000019.1, from coordinate 10,505 downwards.
AGGACTTCATCGAGCACCGGGCCTTCATCGGTGAGCTTCTCGCGACCGGCTTTCAACCTCGGCATCAGGTTGTCGTGCTCCGCGAGGTAACCTTGGAGCCCCACTCCGATCTGACGCAAACCCGACACGCAGGCCGTCGCCTGCCCCGCGGCCTTCACGCGTTGAAACACCGGCACCAGCAACGCCGCGAGCAAACCGATAATCGCGATGACGACGAGCAGCTCGATCAGGGTAAACGCCTTTCGCCGCCCGCCTGAAAGGTCGATCGTCATCCCTCTGGATCAGCGCAGCCGCTGAAGGTTCTTTTGCAACTGCTCGATCAATGGGGCCACGTCCATCTTCGTCTCCGCGCTCGCATCGCTGTAGAAGCTCTTGAAACCCTGATCGATCATCTTGCGCGCGTTCGCGTCGAGTTCTTCAGCGGAGTTCTCGTCTTTCTCCATGTCGCGTAACGCACGGGTGACGACTTCTTTGCGCTTCGCCGGCTCCATTTTGTTGAGCGACTCCATCATCTGCTTGAAGCCGGTCGGCAGCGTCAGATCGAGGAAGCGGCCCTGTTCGTCGGGCGACAGGCTGCGGAAGAAGCGGTCGAGCTTCCTGCTCATCCGCACCTCGCGGCGTTGCTGGTAATCGAGTGCGTTCATCTGCCGCGCGAGCTTCTCGATGAGTTTGCTGCGTTCGCTGGCGGATTTGTCCGCGACGGATTGCGTGTCGAGAAACCGAGTCACTGAGGCGGGTGTGACCTTGACGCTGCGCGCCCAGAAAATGGCTCCGCCAGCGACCAGCCAGACGGCGGAGAGAATCAGAGCAGCTTTAAACCAGGGAGAGGACATCGAGTGGAGAGCGCGCCGGGAAGACGGTCGGCGAAAGAGGAGCGTTACATCGCGAGAGGCGAATGAGCAACGGGCACTGAACGCTCTCCTTCGGGGGAACTGACCTGAGTTTGTCCGAGCGCTTAGCGCTTCGTAAATCGCCCCAGCTTGCGTTTCACCAGCGCCGTCACTTCGTCGAGCTCGCCGAGGCGCAGTGCCAAGGCGGTGCCAAAGAACGCCAGCCCCGCGACGGCGATCGTGCCGGCGAGATAGATGATCTTCAGCAGCACCCGCTGCGTTGCCCAATCGGCGAGCAGCCAGCGATTTCCCGCCACACACACCGCGGCGAGCAGGGCCCCGGCGATGAGCACCTTCATCAAGGTGATGAGCATCGTGCGCGTCTCGAGGGATTGCACTTCGCGCCGCATCAGCGCGTAGAGGATCAGGAAGTTCGTGAGCGCCACGCAGCCGGTGGAGAGGGCGAGGCCGATGTGACCCCAGCGCAGGTGGAAGGTGAAGAACCAGTTGAGCAGCAGGTTGATGCCGACCGCGAGGAAGCTGACCATCATTGGCGTTTTGCGCTTATCCAGCGCGTAGAAGGCGGGGACGAGCACCTTCATCGCTGAGTAGGCGCAGAGTCCGATGGCGTAAAAGCGGAGTGCGCCGGCCGCTTGCGCCGTTTCGTAAGCGCCAAACTTCCCGTGTTGGTAGAGGACGCTGATGATCGGCTCTGCGAGCAGCATGAGACCGATCGTGGACGGCACCGTGAGCACCAGCGCCAGCCGCATCCCGCGCGCGAGTACACTGCGGAAGTCGGCGGTGTTCTTCTCCGCGATGCTGCGCGAAAGCACCGGCAGCGTAACCGTGCCAATCGCCACGCCGAAGATTCCGAGCGGGAGCTGCATGAGGCGGAAGGCGATCGCGAGCCAGAAGATCGGCCCGTCACCGAGGTTTGATGCGAACATCGAGTTGATCATGACGTTGAGCTGTACCGAGCTCGCCGCGATCACCGCCGGCCCCATTAGTTGCAGGATCTTCCGCACGCCCGCGTCCTTCCAGTCGAAGTCCGGCCGGAAGTGGTAGCCGACCTTCCAGAGTGAGGGAATCTGCACCGCGAACTGCAGCGCGCCGCCGATCAGCGTGCCGATCGCAAGCCCGACGAGCGCCTTCTGGCCGAAGTGGGGATCGATCCAATAGCCGACCCCGACTCCGCCGACGATGGAACCGAGATTAAAGAAGCTGGAAGCCATGGCGGGCATCCCGAAGACGTTCTTCGCGTTCAGCATTCCCATCACCAGCGCGGCCAGCGAGACGAGCAGGATGAACGGATACATGATCCGCGCGAGCTGAGCAGTCAGCGCCACTTTCTCCGCGTCGAAGCCCGGCGCGAAGAACGCCACGAGCTGAGGCGCGATGGCAATTCCGAGAACGCAGACGAGGCTGAGGAAGACGGCGGTGAGCGTTGCAACTTTGTTGGCGAGCCGCCACGCCGCGCCATCGCCGTCGGTGGCGATTGTCTTCGAGAAGGTGGTGACAAACGCGGTGGAGAGCGCGCCTTCGGCGAAAAGATCGCGCAGCAGATTGGGCGTGCGAAACGCAATGGTGAAGGCGTCCATCGCGCGCCCGCCGCCGAAGAGCGCCGCAAAGACCTGCTCCCGAACCAGCCCGAGCACCCGGCTGCACATCACCGCCAGGCCGACGATGCCGGCGGCCTTGGTGTTTACCTTGTTCGACTGTGCCTCGGCAGCCCGTGGCACGGTTGACGCGGTCGGATTCGCCGTCGGAGGGGGCAGTGGTGCGCTGCCGGCGGGTTCAGTGGACATGCTCGGCGGCAGCCTTGCGAAGACGATCCATGATGGCAATGCCGAGTCCGTGTTCCGGGACGGGCTCAGCGACAATGAGATCCAGACCCGCTTCATCCAGCCGGCGGAGCTTGGCAAAAAGCGTCGCCGCCGCCTCGCGTAAATCACCGGTCTCGCTGAGCCATTCCACCTGCGTAACCTCCGAGCGTTCTCCGCAGCTCGGCGCCCAGCCGAGCAGGCCGACGCGCCCTGACACCGGCAGCGTTTCGCCGACTTCATCTTCGAGCAAGCGCATGGGCGTTCGCGGCGCGTAATGGCTCTTGAGTTGCCCCGGCGCTTGCGGTCGATCGGAAGTCGCCAGCGGGCTTCCGCTCTGCTCCAGCGCTCGCCGAACGAGGGGATCGCACCCCGTGAGCATTTCCGCGGTTACCGGTCCCGCTCGGAGAATCCGCAACACCGGACCGTCCACCTGCACGATCGTGGATTCCAGACCATGCTCCGTCGGACCGCCGTCCAGGATGAGCGGAATACGGCCGTCCAGCTCCGTGCGCACGTGTGCGGCGGTCGTCGGGCTGATGCGTCCGAAACGGTTCGCGCTCGGGGCCGCGAGGGGTGAAGCGAACTGCTCGATGACCGCGCGAAACACCGGATGCGCGCTCATCCGCACCGCGACAGTTTCCAGCCCGGAGGTGACCAGGTCCGGCACGATGCTCCGGCGTGGCAGGACCAGCGTGAGCGGTCCCGGCCAGAACCGGCCGATCAACGTTTCGACCAGCGCGCGACTTTCATCCGGGACTGTCGCGACGCGTTCGAGCCATTCGCGATCGGGCAAGTGGACGATCAGCGGATCGAAATGCGGCCGTTCTTTCGCCTCAAAGATCTTGAGCACTGCGTCCGGGCGGAGCGCGTCTGCGGCGAGGCCGTAAACGGTTTCGGTGGGCAGCGCGACCGGTTCGCCGCCGCGAAGCGTCCGCACCGCTTCGGACACCGCGGTGCCTAGCGACTCAGCTCGATCGGTGGGAAGAAGGCGCGTTTCCAAAGTGGCTGCTTTGACGATTCACGGACGGCGCGAGGTGCGTTCGGTGGAGTGCACTCGTCCCGAGTGCAGGCGTCCCGCCTTCGCGGATTTCCCACGAGGCGCAGAGTCGTGCGGGCGCACAACCCCCGGTGAAACGCCGCTGGAAGTGCGTCGCGGCGGGACGCCGCGACCAACACGCGGGACGCGTGTGCTCCCCGGCATTCCGGACCGCGTGCTTTGAAAGCTTACGCAAGGCCGGTGAGTGCGGCGCGTGCGGCGCGGACGCGGGTTTCGGCTTCGTCCGGCGTATCGCCGAATGCCACGAGGTGGCCCATTTTGCGGCCGGGGCGCGGCTCGGCTTTTCCGTAGAGGTGAATCTTCACCTCGGGGAACGCCGCAGCGGCTGCCCAGTTCGGTTCGCCATTCGTCCAAAGATCGCCCAGCAGATTCGCCATGGCGGCGGGCCGCAGGAGGTCGGTGGCGCCGAGCGGCAGCCCGCAGACCGCGCGCAGTTGTTGCTCAAACTGGCTCGTAACCGCGGCATCGAAACTCCAGTGGCCGCTGTTGTGGGGGCGCGGCGCCAGCTCATTGATGAGCAGCGAGCCGTCTGGGCGTAGAAACATCTCCACTGCCAGCAAGCCGACCAGGTCGAGCGCTTCGGCGACTGCGCAGGCGAGCTCGCGTGCGGCGGCTTCGATTTGCTCGTCACCGAACGGCGCGACGGTCACGTCCAGGATGTGATTGGCGTGGGCGTTGCGGGTGATTGGAAAGGTGCGCAGCGCGCCATCGATCCCGCGCGCGACGAGGACCGAGAGCTCGCACTCGAACGGCACGAAGCCTTCGAGCACCGCGCCTTTGCCAGCGAATGGTGCCCACGCCGCGACGAGATTATCGCCTGGCTGCAGCTTGCGCTGGCCTTTGCCGTCGTAGCCGAAGGAGGCTGTCTTGAGGACCGCAGGCAGGCCGATCTCCGGAACGGCCGCCGCCAGTTCGCCGGCGGTCGAGACGTGGATGAATGGCGCGAGCGGCAGGCCTGCCTGGTCGAGGAACTCCTTCTCGCGCAGGCGATGCTGGCAGATGTGCAGCACGCGGCCCGCAGGTCGGGTGACGCAATGATCGGCCGCCCATGCGATGCATTGTACCGGGATGTTTTCGAACTCGAAGGTCAGCACATCCACGCCTCGCGCGAACTCGCGAACCGCCGCTTCATCCTCGTAGCTTGCAGCGACCTCGCGATCGGCAAGCTGGCCGGTCGGCGTGTCTTCGTCCGGCGAAAAGGTATGCACACGGTAGCCCATCCGACGCGCGGCAATCGCGAACATCCGGCCGAGCTGGCCTCCGCCCATCACGCCGATGGTTGCGCCCGGCGGAAAGACGCGCTGCGAATCGGCGCTCACGAAAGCTCCGCGGCGAGGACTTCCGCAGTCTGCGTCTTCCGATACTCGAGCAGCGCGAGCCGGAAGTCTTCGTGTTGCAGCGCGAGGATGCTGATGGCGAGCAGGGCCGCATTCTTTGCGCCCGCCGCACCGATGGCGAGCGTCGCGACGGGAATGCCCGCCGGCATTTGCACGATGGAAAGAAGCGAATCGACCCCGCGGAGCACCCGGCTTTCCACCGGCACACCGAGTACCGGCAAAATCGTGTGTGCCGCAACCATGCCGGGCAGATGCGCCGCGCCGCCGGCACCGGCGATGATTACTTTCAAACCGCGCCCCGCGGCTTCCTGCGCGAACTGGGCCATCAGCTCTGGCGTGCGATGCGCCGAGACCACCCGCCGCTCGTGCGGAATGCCGAAGCGCTCCAGCAGCTCCACCGCGTGTCGCATCGTCTCCCAATCGGATTTGCTGCCCATGATGACAGCGACGAGCGGATTCTGGGCGGCGGGCATGAGGCGCGTATTTGGTGGGGCGGGGAAGGGGAACGCAAACCGATTCCGGCCTGCGGCGGGCAAGGATGCACGAATCGGATTGTCGGCAATGGCTTGCGCTGGCGGAATGCGCGGGCCGTTTGGCCGTTCTCAAATCCACGCCCGCCGTGAATCCTCCGCTCCCCAACTTTGTGCTCATCGGTTTCATGGGCAGCGGGAAATCGTCGATCGGCCGCCTGATCGCGGGGCGGCTGGGCTACCGATTTGTGGACACGGACGCGCTGGTCGTGCGACGTGCTGGCCAGGAAATCGTGGATATCTTCGCGACGCACGGCGAGGCGCACTTTCGCGATCTCGAGACCGCTGCGCTGGAGTCGCTCGCGGGTGAAGCACACTGCGTGATCGCGACGGGCGGCGGCATCGTGGTGCGTGAGCGGAATCACGCTTTGCTGCGCCGGCTCGGGTTTGTCGTTCTGCTCACGGCAACGGAGGACGTGATCTTCGAGCGCGTTTCGCGGAACTCGAAACGTCCGCTTCTTCAAACCGCAAATCCGCGCGCGACGATCTCTGAGATGCTCGCGGCGCGCGCTCCACTCTATGAAGCGGCGGCGCAATGGATGCTGGATACGAGCGACCTTTCGCACCGGGAGGCAGCGGAGGCGTTGATCGCGGAGGCGCGGCGCTTCTTCTCGTGCGAATCTGCGCGGTGAAAACGGAGCTCATCGCGCTCGCTGAGTCGATCGGCTTCGACCTTTGCCGCGTGGCCGCCTGCGCGACCCCGCCGCACGCGGACGCATTCCGCTCCTGGCTGGCCGATGGTCGGGCCGGCGAGATGACCTGGCTCGAACGGAATCAAGATCGTCGCACCGACCCGCAGCAGGTCCTCCCCGGTGCGGAGTCAGTCATTGTGCTCGGAATGAATTATTGGCCAGGGGAGGGGAATCTCAGATCGCAGATTTCAGATCGCAGATCGACCAGCGGCACCCCGGCGGAATCGGACCCCAATCTGAAATCTGAAATCCGCGATCTGAAATCCTCGGGCCGCATCGCCCGATACGCGTGGGGCGACGACTATCACGAGGTGATCGAGCACAAGCTGAAGGCTCTCGACGAATGGCTGCAGGCGCGCGGCGGACGGCAACGTTGTTACGTCGATACCGGGCCGATGCTGGAGCGCGACTTCGCCGCCGTCGCGGGCGCCGGCTGGCACGGCAAGAGCACGATGCTCGTCCACCCGAAGCTCGGCACGTGGTTCTTCCTCGCCGAGATTCTGACCACGCTCGGCTTCGAAGCGGACGCGCCGATGCGCGATCATTGCGGAAGCTGTACGCGCTGCATGGTTGCTTGTCCGACCGGCGCGATCACGGCGCCGCGACAACTCGATGCGCGGCGATGCATTTCGTATCTCACCATTGAGCTGAAAGGGAGCATCCCGCTGGAGTTCCGGCCGCTGCTCGGCGACCGCATTTACGGCTGCGACGATTGCCTGACCGCGTGCCCGTGGAATCGCTTCGCGGAGGCTTCGCACCAGGCATCGTTCGCCGCACGTCCGTTCGTCCACGGGATGACGCTGCGCGATTATCTCGCGCTGACGGACGAAGAATTCCGGACGCTTTTTCGCAAATCACCGATCAAACGAATCAAGCGTCGCGGCTTGCTCCGGAACGTTTGTGTCGCGTTGGGAAACGTCGGCACGCCGGAAGACCTGCCGGCGCTGGAACGCGCGGCAATCGATCCCGAGCCGCTGATTGCGGAGCATGCAACTTGGGCGATCGAACGCATTCGCCTGCGCGCTGCGGCGTAGCGCACTTTGGACTGGCCACGTTCGGACGAGCCTTCGAGACTCGCCGGCCATGTCTGTCGAAGCTCGTGTCACCCCTAGATGGAAGAATCAGAAGCTTTTCCTGGCGCTCTTTCTTTCGGCGGTCGGCGCGTGGTTCTTTATCGACGGTTATTGGGTCTGGCCCCGCTCGAATGAGCGGTGGCTGATGCACGATCGGTATAAGGGGGAGAAGCGCATGGACGAATGGCCCGGCTATGCGCGTAGCCGGGGCTGGAAGGAGGTCCCGCCGCACAAATACTACGATCGCGACGCAATCATGGGGCAGTTCGTCTTCGGTGCGATCGCCAGCCTTTTGGGAACGCTGACGCTGGCCTATTGGCTCACCCAAAAGAACCGGCGCATCACCGTGGATGACGAGGCGGTCGTGACGCCTGCTGGAACGCGCGTGCCGTTCGCCGCGATCACCGGGCTTGGCCTAAAAAAATGGGAGGCAAAGGGCTTGGCGACGGTTCGCTACGAACTCGCCGGCCGGAAGGGGCAGTTCGTGCTCGATGACTACAAATTCGAGCGGGAGCGGACGGAAGAGATCTTGAAAGAGATCGAACGACGGCTCGTGGAACGCAGCACGCCGGCGGATCAGATCGATCCCGGTCCGCAGCGGTAGCCTGCTTTCCGTCAGCGGCGTTTCCGCCGCGCGCCAAACGAGTAGCCACTCAACGTGCGCACCCCTTTGCCGAAGCCGCCTGCGGGAATCGACGATTCGTTGAAAAGCGTGGTGTAGAGGTATTCGAAGCCTTCGAGCTTTTGGCGCGTGATGCTCGTGCCGATGAACCGCTCGATCGAGCGAACGTGATCCATCTCCTCCGCCGTGAATATGGTGAAGGCATCCCCGACGTTGAGTGCCCGACCGGTGCGGCCGATCCGATGCACGTAGTCCTCCGGATGCTGCGGCACGTCGTAGTTGATGACGTGACTGACGCCGGCGATGTCGAGGCCCCGCGCCGCAATGTCCGTGGCGACCATCACTTCGTATTTGCCGCTCTTGAACCCGGCGAGCGCGTCTTCGCGTTCACGCTGGGTCCGGTTGGAATGCAGCACGGCGACCGAGTGCTTCAGGTCCTTGAGCCGATGCGCGACCTTGTCCGCCATGATCTTGGTGCTGGTGAAAATGATCGCGCTGTCGAACTTCGTGCGCTCGAGCATTGCCACCAGCAGGTCGAATTTCTGGTCCTTCGCCACGGGATAGAGCGCATGGGTCACCGTGTCGGCCGGCATGCGCTGGGCGCCGATCTCCACCGCTTCGGGGTTCTTCAGCAGCCACTTGGTCATCGTCTCCAGCTCCGGTGGCAGCGTCGCCGAGAAGAACATCGTCTGCCGCTTCTTCGGCACGGAATCCACGATCCGCCGCACTTGCGGGAGGAAACCCATGTCGAGCATGCGATCGACTTCGTCCAAGACCAGGAACTCGATGTCCCCGAGCCTGGCCGTGCCGTCCCCCAGGAAGTCGAGAAGCCGTCCCGGTGTGGCAACGAGCACATCAACGCCTTCGGTGAGCAGCTCACGTTGTTTGCCGAAGCCAACGCCGCCATGCACCAGGCCGACCGTCACATCCATGAAACGCGCGTAATCACGGAACGCCGTCTCCACCTGTGCGGCGAGTTCGCGCGTCGGTTCCAAAACGAGGCAGCGGGTCGCTCCGCGACTTTTCAGCTTCGTAAGGATGGGGAGGGCGAAGGCCGCGGTTTTGCCGGTCCCGGTCTGCGCGGAGCCCATCATATCGCCACCGCTGAGAATAATTGGAAAAGCGCGCAACTGGATGGGAGTCGGGTCCGTGTAACCCATCGCCTCGACGCCCTGCACCACCTCATCGAGCAGCCCGAAATCTTTAAATGACATTCGCAAAACTACCGACATGGCAAGCGGGGCGACAACCTTTGTTTTCGGCGTTGCGCGCGGCTTGCTTCCCACCTACTGTCCGCGGCCACTCACGGCCTCGCTCGCGATCTAGATTCCAATGTTCAAAAACATCCCCTTCGAAAGAGTAAACTGGGTCACCAGCAGTTTCCTCATCGGCACTGCCTTTCTCTCGCTCACGGCGGTCCCGCTGTACATTTGGAAATTCGGCATCGACTGGTTCCAGATCGCTTTGTTCTTCGTGATGTTCGCTGCGTGCGGCTTCAGCATCACGCTTGGTTACCACCGGCTTTTCTCGCACCTTACCTTCCAGGCTCACTGGACCGTCCGCCTTTTCGTTGCGCTCTTCGGCGCGGCGGCATTCGAGAATTCGATCCTGCTCTGGGCCTGCGAACATCGCACGCATCACAAGCACGTGGATGAAGATGAAGATCCATACGACATCAATAAGGGTCTCTTCCATGCCCATATTGGCTGGCTGCTCTTCAAGCTCTCTCCGCCTCCGCCCTTCGATAACGTCACCGACCTGAAGAAGGACCGCCTCGTAATGTGGCAGCATGAGTATGTGCAATACATTGCAGCGGGCATCGCTTTCGTGCTCCCGGCTGCGATCGGATTCGCCTACGGAGGATGGGTCTCTGCTCTGGGAGCGTTCCTGATCGCCGGCGTGGCGCGCGTGGTCTTCCTCCAGCACTGCACGTTCTGCATCAACTCGCTCTGCCACTACATCGGCAAACGCCCGTATTCCTCCACCTGCAGCGCGCGTGATTCCTGGATCATGGCCGTGTTCACCTTCGGCGAGGGCTACCACAACTTTCATCACCACTTTCAGCACGACTATCGGAACGGCGTGAAGCCGTGGCAGTTTGATCCGACAAAGTGGATCATCTGGACGCTCTCGAAGCTCGGGCTCGCGGAAAAGCTGCGCACCGTTCCTTCCGAGAAGATTCTGCTCGCGGAGTTGGGCGAAGCCCAGCGGCAGATGGCGACGCGGCTCGAGTCTGCGGATCTGCCAGCGGCGGCGCGGGCTTACATCACGAGCGCTTACGAGCGTCTCCAGGCGACGGCGAACCAGTGGGCGCAGCTCAAGTCTGCGCAGATGGAAGTGTCGCGGGAGATGGTCGCCGAACTGCGGAACGAAGTGCGGAAAGCGATTGCCAGCCTCAAGCTCCGCGAGGTGGCGGATCAGCAGGCCGGATCGGTGGGCTAAGGTTCGCCCGGCTTAGCCGACGTAATCCGAGCTCTGGACTGCAGTCGCGAGCGGATCTAAAACCCGCTCGCCTTCACTGGGTTGCGCCCGATCAGCGGG
>JAQGOK010000013.1 GCA_028293645.1 Chthoniobacter sp. | reverse complement strand
GCGCGGCTGCCGGAGCTGCTGAAGTTTCGCAAGAAACATCGGCTGAAGATGTGCAGCATTCACGATCTGATCGCCTTCCGGCGCAGCCGCGAAAAGCTGGTCGAACGCGAACAGGTGATCGCGTTACCGACGGACTACGGCGACTTCGCGCTGCACATGTATCGCTCGGTGGTGGACGGTGGGCATCACCTCGCGCTGGTGAAAGGTGAGATCTCGCCGAAGCGCGCGACGCTCGTTCGCGTCCATAGCGAGTGTCTGACCGGCGATGTGTTCGGTTCGCAACGTTGTGATTGCGGCGGGCAGTTGCACAAGGCGCTGCAGCAGATCGAAGCCGCCGGAAACGGCGTGCTGCTCTACATGCGCCAGGAAGGTCGTGGCATTGGGCTGCCCGCAAAAATTCACGCTTACAAGCTGCAGGAGGAAGGCCTCGATACGGTCGAAGCCAATCTGAAGCTCGGCTTCCCGGCGGAACTCCGCGACTACGGTCTCGGTGCGCAGATCCTTTTTGATCTCGGCATTCGGAAGATGCGTTTCCTAACCAACAATCCGAAGAAGGTCATCGGACTGGAAGGCTACGGCCTCAAGATCGTCGAAGTCGTTCCGATCAAAGGCAACCCGAGCCCGCACAACGCCAAGTACCTCGAGACCAAGCGGACGAAGATGGGGCATCTGCTCTGATCGGCAGGCGCTTGCAACGAGCCGGAACCAAGGCCAGCGGCCCTGACTCGACCGCTTCCACACGAGCGATGACGCGGAAGGTGATTCCGGGTTGCACCGGAGTTCGCGCACGCTACCCTGCCCGCCCGCATGTCTACCATCCTTCCATCCCGACCACGCATGGGAGGTCAGAAGCGCTGCACCTTTGCGATTGTCGCGAGTCAGTACAACGCGGAATTCGTGCACGGCCTGACCGACAACGCGCGCCGCGAACTGCAAGCCATCTCGAACAACTTCCAGATCAAGCTGATCGAAGTGCCGGGTGCCTTTGAGATCCCGCTCGCCGTGCAGGAGCTCGCTGGGAAAAACACCATCGACGCGATCATCGCGTTGGGCGTGATCATCGAAGGCGCCACGGCTCACGCGAGTTTGATCGGTGCGGCGGTCACACGTTCACTCCAGCAGATTTCTCTGCAACATCGTGTGCCGGTGATTCATGAGGTGTTGTTGGTCAAAGACGAAGCACAAGCCCGCGAACGTTGTCTCGGCACCGAGCTGAACCGTGGTCAGGAAGCCGCGCGTGCAGCGGCGCGGATGGTCGAGGTGATGAGCGAATTGCGCAACGAGCGCTAGCGACGCATGGGCAAACGACGCGAAGGCCGGGAAGCAGCGGTGCAGTTTCTCTACCAGGTTGATCTTCATAGTGGTGAGTCGCCGCTGGATACCGATGCATTCTGGGCGCTGCGCAGTGGGCCGGAACCAAAACCGCCCGTGGCCCGGACGCGGATTTTCACTGAGCAACTGATCGCCGGCGTGACTGCGCACCTCGCGGAGGTGGACGGGCTGATCACGAAGTATGCGGCAAACTACCAACTCGGGCGCATTGCCGCGGTCGATCGCAACATCCTGCGGCTGGCGATCTACGAAATGCTCTTTTCGCCGGATGTGGCGCCCGTGATCGTGATCAACGAAGCGATCGAGATCGCGAAGAAGTTCGGAACGGAAAAATCCGGCGGCTTCGTGAACGGAATCCTGGATCGGATTCGCAAAGATCTCGGGAGTGAAGGCCGCGTCCCGGCCAGCCCCAGCAGCACTGCGTAGTGGCTCTTGGTTTTTTCCAATCGCTCATTCAGAAATTCACCGGCCGCCCGGTGGATTGGGATGAGCTCGAAGAAGCGCTGATCCGCTCCGATCTCGGGGTGCCGATGACGCAACGCATCCTGAAGGAACTGCAGGCGCGCGAAGAAAAGATGACGGCCGAGAGCGTGGTGACGGTGGCGCGTGAAGAAATCCTTAAGGTGCTTCCGCGCGACACGCTCGCCCTGCGGCCGCTCGCTACCAAGACCAAGGTGATCCTCGTGGTCGGGGTCAATGGCACCGGCAAAACGACTTCGACGGCGAAGCTCGCCGCCTTTCTCAAGAGCAAAGGGCACAGCGTTCTGCTGGCCGCAGCCGACACGTTTCGCGCGGCGGCGATCGAACAGCTCGGCGTCTGGGCGGAGCGGGTCGGCTGCGGGATCGTCCAGGGCCAGTACAACGGTGATCCCGCTGCGATTTGTTACGATGCGTACCAACGCGCGGAGCGGGAAAACATCGAGTTCCTGATCTGCGACACTGCCGGGCGGCTTCACACGAAAACGAACCTGATGGGCGAACTGGCCAAGGTGAAACGCATCCTCACGCGGGCCGATCCGGCTGCGCCCCACGAGACATTGCTCGTGGTGGACGCCACGACCGGCGGCAATGCCTTGCGCCAGGCGAAGGAATTTCACGAAGCCACCGGATTGACGGGCGTGATCGTCACGAAGCTCGATGGCAGCGGCAAAGGCGGTGTGGTGATCGCCATTCAGAACGAAACGGGTATTCCAACCCGCTTCATTGGCACGGGCGAGAAACTCGAAGACCTCGCCTTTTTCGAGAGCCGCGTCTTCGTTGAAAAGATGCTCTAGCTCCGACGCTAAGGAGCGTTCGGCTCGAAGGTCACGGCGCCACTTTCATCCTGACCGAGGAAGAAACCAAAGCC
>JAQGOK010000212.1 GCA_028293645.1 Chthoniobacter sp. | reverse complement strand
CCTCGATCGCACTCGGCGAGGAAGAGCTTCCCCACGACGACGGTGCCGCCGCGCGCGCCTTTCCCGAGACTGAGCGCGCGATGATGGATCGGGACGCTTACCGGCGCGACCCGCAGCTCGCGCAGGCTCGCGCCGACGATGGCTCTGTGCCCGAGATTGATCGGCAAATCCGCAGTTGGCTCAAAGATGCCGCCTCGCTCATCCATGAAGGATGAGAGCTGGCGAAAGGACAATCCGCAGGCAGCAATCCTGCGTGGGTCGTCCGCGTCACCTACCTCGCGCAAAAACAGTTACCGCGGTTACAAAGGAAACCAAGCGGGAGACCTACTGGCTCGCGCCCCGGGGCGACTGGCGTCAGATCATCCGGTGATCGCCCTTACAAACGCATGAAAGCACTCATCTTAATCACCCTCTGCGCCTCCGCCGCCGTCGCCGCGGAATCAGTGGCACCCAGCGAGCCCACGCTCACCGCGCCATCACGCGCACCGTCCGCGCCCACGCTCCCTGCGGCACCGGCCAGGCCGCCCGCACCGGCACGCGAGCAGACCATGATCGAAGCGACGGCGCACGTCGTTCCGCCGCCTTTGCCCGGCGAACGGCGACCTGCTGCGGCACCGGCGACGCCGCAATCCATCCCGCCGCTTCCGCTCGCGCCTTCGGGCGGCACCATCCAGGAGTTGCGCGCCGCGCCCGTCGCTCCGCTCGTCGCGCCGCTCGGCAGCATTTCCGTTTCGGCCAAGGAAGTGGGCACCGGCAAGGGCATCGATCGGCGCTGGCAGACGGACTATGGCAGCTATTCACGTGACCAATACCGGACGAAGGCGCTCGAAGTGGAGATCCGCAACACGAGCAGCAAAGCGACCGGCGATTGCAAAGTGACGGCTTGCTGGGTGGCGCGCGAAGTCAGCGGCGCGCGGCAGATACGGATTCATCACGCGGAGACGCTCCCTGCGCAGGCTGGTCCGGTCGCGGGCAGCAGCGTCCGGTTTTGGTCCCCGCTCATGGCGGAAGGCGACGACCGTTACGTCGCGCTCGGCGAACGTTACCGGAGCGGCTCAAAGATCGATGGCTGGTTCGTGATCGTCTCCCGCGACGATGTGGTGATCGGCGGCGTCGGCTCGACCCCGGCTTATAGCGACCTGATCAAAAGCCCGGCGAAGGTCGATCCCCTGCTCTCCGCCTACGTGCCCAGCGGACGCAGCGCCACCAGCACGATGCCGAAGTGGCGCACCGATCCCCTCCGCAAATCATGGAGCGGCCGGGATCAGCATTCGAAAACGGAGCGGTGGTGATCTTCGATCCGATGACTCCTGGCGCGGTGAAAACCAAGCGCCGCAAGCGGCTGGCGCTTACGGCTGGCCTGCTGGCACTCATTTGCCTCGCGGCGGTCTTTGCCACTTCGACGGTCCGGCGCGCCCGAGCCACGAAGGAGCTGCGCGCCTTCGGCTTCCAGGCGGGATCACCGGGCATCATCGCGATGCTTCGCTTGCACGGTCGGAAGATCTTCGACCAGAAAACGTGGGAGTGGCGGAGTCAGGTTCGGCTGATGAACAGCGACACGGCGAATCTGGATGGCTTTGGTCCGGCTCTACGGGCCTTCAAGCCTCGCAGGGTTCTGCTCGGCTTTTGCTCGAAGCTCGAAGATGTCGAGATTCTCCGCGCGTTTCCAAAGCTGGAGCGGCTCGACTTTTACCAGTGCCCGAACGTGCAAGGCCTCGAGATCGTCAGCGAGTTCAAGCATCTCAAGGAACTCACTTTTGCTTACCATCCGACTTTGCGGAGCCTCTCGATGATCAGCTCCGGAAAGCGGCTGGAGAGCCTCCACATCATGAACTGTCCTGCGTTGGACGATTACGGGAAACTGCGAGAGCTCACCGGCCTGCGGAGTTTGTATCTCACCGGATCTCCCGCACTCAAAGACACGGAGGTCCTGCGCGGTCTGATTGCTCTGGAGGAACTGGACCTCTCAGGATCCGGCGAGCTGTCGGACCTTTCCGGCCTTCACGAGTTGAAGAGTTTAAAAACGGTCCAGCTGCGCGGCTGCCCGAAAGTCACGGCCAAGGCGGTGGCGGTCCTTCGAGCGAAACTGCCGAATGCGACCATCTCCATCCCAATTGCGAAGCACGCCGCCGTTGCGATCCCATAGGGATCGGTGTTTTCACTGAATTCCTAAGGATTTGCCTCGCCCGAGGTGGTGCTTCCGCCCGCACCAAACGAGTGTAGAATGCGGTCGGTCGCTTCCGTTTCCCCGTGCATTTGCCCAAACGCCTTCATCCCCTCCTCCTGATCAGCCTGGTTCTGCCTTTCGGCGCAGTTCAGGGAGGCGAAGTGACGGCGGCGCATCCGGGAGCGGCCATCTACCAGAAGCTTTGCGTAGATTGCCATGGACCCCAAGGCGAAGGCGTTGCCGCCGAGTACAACGAGCCGTTGACGGGCGAGCGATCTCTAGCGGCGTTGACCAAACGCATCGCCCGCACAATGCCGGAGGACGATCCAGGCGTTTTGGTGGGAGACGATGCGGCCCAGGTCGCCGCTTACATTTACGAAGCGTTCTATTCGCCTGCCGCCCAAGCGCGGCGGAACCCGCCGGAGATCGATCTGGCGCGCCTCACCGCACCGCAGTTCCGCACGACCATCGCGGATCTAATCGGAAGCTTCCGCGGCGGTTTTCAAGCTCCTGCGAAAGGGGAGCACGGGCTGAAAGCGCGTTACAGCGCACGCCCTCGCGATGCGAAGCCGGAGGAGGAGAAAACCGGTGAGGTGAAGAAGAAAGAGGACGTGAGATTCGAACGCGTGGACAAACAGGTGGCGCTCGCTTTCGGCAGCGAAAGCCCCGACCCGGCGACGATGAGCGCGGAGCAGTTTTCGGTGCGCTGGGAAGGCTCAGTCCTGGCGGAAGAGACTGGCGTTTACGAGTTTGTGCTCAAGACGGAGAACGGCGCACGCCTGCGGCTGAACGATCAGAAGAAGCTGCTGATCGACGGTTGGGTCACCGCAGGGAGCGAGGTGCGCGAGGAAAAGAAAAGCGTCTTCCTGCTGGGGGGCCGCGCTTACCCGCTCTCGCTCGAGTTCTTCAAGTACAAGGACAAGACCGCGTCCATCGAGCTGCAATGGAAGCCGCCGCACGGCGTGCTCGAGACCATCCCGGAGCGGCATCTCATTCCGCAACAGGTGCGTCCGACGCTGGTCGTCAGCACCGCGTTCCCGGCGGATGACCGGAGTGTCGGCTACGAGCGCGGAACCGGGGTCTCCAAGGATTGGCACCAGGCGACGATCGTCGCAGCGGTGGCCGTCGCGGATCATGTGGAGGAGAATCTCGCGGAGCTTTCCGGGGTGAAGCCCGAGGCTCCCGATCGGATCCCGCGCCTCCGAGACTTCGCCCGCCGATTCGTGGAGACTGCTTTCCGGCGGCCACTCACTGAAGAGCAGCAATGCTTTGTCGAGTCGCAGTTCGGTTTCGCCAAGAGCCCGGAGATCGCGATCAAACGCGTGGTGCTTTTCGCGCTCAAGTCGCCGCACTTTCTCTACCCCGAACTGCACGAACGCGCCGAACCGGATGGCTACGATGTGGCGACACGCCTGGCGCTGAGCATGTGGGATTCACTGCCGGATGAGGCGCTGCTCCGAGCCGCTGGCGAGGGGAAGCTGCAAACGCGGGAAGGCGTCGCGACGGAAGCGAACCGCATGCTGCGCGATCCGCGGACACGCGCCAAATTGAACGGGTTCTTTCATCACTGGCTGGACCTCGAGCGTGCCGAGTCGATCTCAAAGGATCCGCAGGCGTTCCCCGGATTCGACGAAGCGGTGCTCGCCGACTTGCGGACGTCGCTCGCCCTTTTCATTGATCAGGTCGTCTGGAGCGAGCGCGCGGATTTCCGGGAATTGCTCCAGGCGGATTACCTGCTGCTCAACGAGCGGCTCGCGAAATTCTACGGCAAGGGCGAGGTCGGACCGGGCTTTCAGCGCGTTGCTTTTGACCCGAAAGAGCGCGCCGGCGTCGTGACGCATCCGTACCTGATGAGCGCCCTGGCGCACAACAAACTCACGTCGCCCATTCATCGAGGAGTGTTCCTGACGCGGAATGTTCTCGGCATCACGCTGAAGTCGCCGCCCAACGCGGTGGAATTTGAAGACAGCAAATTCGATCCCTCTTTCACGATGCGCGAGAAGGTCACGGAGCTGACGCGGGACACTTCGTGCATGGGCTGCCATTCGGTGATCAACCCGCTCGGATTCACCCTCGAGCAATACGATGCGATCGGCCGCTGGCGCACCGAAGACAATCACAAGCCGGTGGACGCCGGAGGTGAACTCCCCATGGACGACGGTGAAATTGTCCGGCTCACCGGCGCCCGTGATGTTGCCGATCTCGCGGCGCGCAGCGAGGACGCGCAACGCGCTTTCGTTCGGCAGCTCTTTCATCACACGGTGAAGCAGGACGCCGCCGCCTTCGGCCCCAATACTCTCGACGCCCTGCGCCGCTCTTTCAGCGCCTCGGAATTCAACATTCAGAAACTGCTCACCGAGATCACGATCATCTCCGCGACCAAAGATTTACCGACACCGGATCCACAGCTTGCGCGTAAGTAAAAACACCCTCCTCCCGCCCTATGAACCCTCTGCACTCGCCGCTGAACCGCCGCCAGTTCCTCCGCAACCTCGGCATCTCGGCAGCCGCGCTGCCATTCCTCGCCGGCCTCCCGAGTCTCACAGGCGCGCCGCTTCCACAGCGCCGCCAGCGGGTGGTGATCATGTTCTCGCCGAACGGCACGTTGCCGAGCCAGTTCTGGCCCGATCAGGAAGGGGCCGACTTCGAGTTCAAGTCGATCCTCAAGCCGCTCGAACCGTTCCGCGACCGCACGCTGCTGCTCAACGGCATCTACAACAAGATCCGCGGCGACGGCGATTCGCACATGCGCGGCATGAGCTGCCTGCTCACCGCGAGCGAGCTGCTGCCGGGAAACATCCAGGGCGGTTCGGATAATCCGGCAGGCTGGGCGGGCAGCATTTCGATCGATCAGGAGATCAAAAACTTCCTGCAAAGCCGGCCGGAGACGCGCACCCGTTTCGGATCGCTGGAGTTCGGCGTCGCCGTGCCGGATCGGGCCGATCCATGGACGCGGATGAGCTACGCGGGGGCGAATCAACCGATCGCGCCGGTGGACAATCCGTACGACATGTTCGGCAAGCTTTACGGCCAGATGAAGGACAAGGAGAGCCTCGTCAGCGTTCTCGATGATGTCCGGGACGACCTGAACCGCGTCTCTTCCAAGCTCAGCGCACGCGACAAGATGCTGCTCGATCGGCACCTGAGCCTGGTGCGCGACCTGGAGCAGGAGCTGCAAAACACCGACGCCGACGCGGCGCTGCAGCATCCGGTGCCGGAACTCGATCCGAGCATCGAACTGGTGAACGACAACACACCGCAGATCAGCCGGATGCAGATCGATCTGCTGGTGAACAGCCTCGCGAACGACATGACCCGCATCGCCACGCTCCAGTTTATGCGCTCGGTCGGACAGGCGCGGATGCGTTGGCTCGGAATCGAAGAAGGACACCACACGTTGTCGCATGACCCGGACGGAAAACAGGAATCGCAGGACAAGCTGCAGCGCATCAACACGTGGTTCTGCGGCGAGTTCGCCTACCTCGCGAAGCGGCTGTCGGAAACGCCCGAGCCGACCGGTGAAGGCAACATGCTCGACAACACGCTGCTCGTCTGGACGAACGAACTCGGCAAAGGCAACAGCCACACGCTCGATAACATCCCATGCGTGATCGTCGGCGGCGGACCCGGTTTCAAAATGGGCCGCAGTCTGAAGTTCGACAAAGTCGCGCACAACCGGCTCTGGCTGACGCTCGCGAATGCGATGGGGCACCCCATCCAGACCTTCGGCAAAGCGTCGCTGTGCGAAGGCGGACCGCTCCAGCTATCCTGATCGACCCAGGCAGGAGAATACGGCCCTTCGGATAGCACGGGCCCGAACCGGGCCGCGTTCCAGCGGTGCGCAGCTGACTGGTTGCAACACGTTCCTTCGGCGGAGCGCGGGCGGTTCACCTTGGAGGAATCCTTGAGCAGCGGGACCGCTGCCACCCTGTGGCGTTTCTGGATCGCTCTTCTAATGAGTCGGCACTCTCATTCGTCTTCACCCGCCGAGCCGTGGTCCGTTGCTCGGCTCATTCAGGATCCTCGTCGCATGAAACTCACCCCCGTTTTCGCCGCCTTGTTTGCTTTTGCTCCGCTGCTCCTCGCGGAAAACGAGGTTGGCTTCATCGAAAAATTCGCGCTCGCGAAGGACCGTGAAGCGGTGCTGCAACAGCTCGTGCCGGGCACGGAGGATTACTACTTCTACCACGCGCTCCATTTTCAGAACTCGAAGCAGCCGGCGAAACTTGCGGCAATCATGCAGCAGTGGGCGAACCGCTTCAAAGACTCCGAGCAGCGGAAGATCATCGAAAACCGCGCGGCGATGCTGGCTTACGATGCCAACCCGCAGCAGACGCTCGCATTCCTGCGCGATCGCTTGCAGGTGCAATTTCACCACGTGCAAGAGGTGCGGGATCAAAAGCCAAACCTGCCCACCACACTCGATCAGGCACGGATCGCGCGGCCGGAGTTTTTGAAGCAGGCGTTGCTCAACAATGACGATCTTGGGCAATTCACCGAGGAGACGCTCGAGGCACTCGTCCGCCAAAAGACGCCGATCACTCCCGCGCAACGGCGCGCGTTGCTCTCGAAGCTCAATCGGCCCGATCTTCCCGGGCTGGTTGAGCTGATCGCCGCCGAGCTAACAACGCCCGAGAACCGGCAGTTCGGCGAGTTCCCGATCCACAAAGCGCTGCTCCCGGAGCAACTCGAAGCACTGCTCAAACTCGTGCCGGTGCTGTCCGAGAACGAAGAGTTCGTGCTGCGGCGGCTGCGGAAACTTGCGCCGAGCGCCGACGCCGACATCGAGTTTGACCCCGTCGCGCGCGACGCCTGGCTCACTCGCGCCTGGGACTACGCGAAGACCTTGCCGCCGGCATTCCCGACCGTAAAGGCGACGATCCTCCGGCAGCGGCTGGAATTCGATCGCACCCGCGGCGTTCACGACAAGGCCCTCTTTCTCGAGTATCTGAAGCTCCCGCGGCGCCTCGGCTATGTGAATCCGAGATCACTCGCGCCGCAAACCGGCGTGCGGCCGGAGATCGATCTCAACCGCGGCTTCACTGACGCGGCGCTGCCGTTGCCACCCATCGGTGATGACGAAGCGCTCGTCCGCAGCATTTTCCTCCACCTCTTCGCCACGGAGGAGGCGTGGGAACCATACGCCTCGCTGGTCCGCGACACGTGGCTCAAGCCCGTTTTTGCCGAAGCCAAAATCCTCAGTGGCATCGGCAATCCGGACCGATGGGCAGCGCTGCTCACGCCGGCCGAGTTTCAGGCCCTGAAGGACCGCGTCGATATCGAGTTCCCCGCGACGAACCCGCCATTCCTCGCGACCGCGGATGAGGTCACCGTCGGCGTGACGATCAAAAACACGCCGAAGCTGATCGTGAAGATTTATGAGATCAACACGCTGGCTTTCTTCATGGCGCAGAAGCGGCCGCTGAACACCGATCTCAATCTCGACGGACTCGTCGCCAACTCCGAGCAAACGCACGAGGGCGAGGCGTCCCCATTTCGCCGCGTCACGCGTTCGTTCCAGTTCCCCGAACTCAAGGGAAAGCGCGGCGCCTGGATCATCGAATTCATCGGCGGCGGAAAATCGAGTCGCGCACTGATTCGGAAAGGGCAGTTCAAAGTGCTGCCGCAAAGCGGACCCGCGGGCGACTTGCTGACGGTCCTCGATGAAGCCAATGCGCCGGTGCCGGGCGCCGCGGTGTGGGCTGACGGCCGTCGTTACACAGCGGTTCCACCGGCGGAAGGCAAACCGGCCGACCCGCGAATTCTTGTGCCGTTTACCGCGCAGCCCGGACGAAAACAGATCGTGCTCGCTGATGCGGATGGCGGCTTCTCCTCGCTCGCGGAGTTCGAGCACCACGGAGAAAGCTATCAGCTCGACGCGCAGTTCCATATCGAGCGCGAACAACTGCTGGCGGGGCGTGAGGCGAAGCTCGGGATTCGCACCGCGCTGCTTTTGGGCGAAGCCCGCGTCGCCCTCGATCTGCTGCAGGAGACCCGGCTGCTGATCACCTCCACCACCCTGGATGGCATCGCGACGACCACGGAGGTGAAGTCTCCGAAGCTCATGGTCGGCCAGGTTTTCACGCATACGATCACGGTGCCGGAGCGCCTCGCGAAGCTCACCGCAACGCTGACCGGCAAGGTCGATCTGCTCACCAAAGGCGGCGAGAAACAGGATCTCAGCGCGTCCCATTCGTGGGAGATCAACGGCATTGATCGCACGAACGCAGTCAGCGACGGGCATCTCTCGAAGTTCGGTGAGAACTACGTTTTCGAGTTGCTCGGCAAAAACGGCGAGCCGTTGCCTGATCAGCAGGTTGTCCTGCGGTTGAAACACTTTGGGTTCAGCCAGCCGATTACCGTTGCGCTGCGGACTGACGAGAAAGGCCGGGTGACATTGGGCGCGTTGGCGGAGATCGCGCACGTTGAGAGCGAGCTTCCATATGGACGCAAAGGCACTTGGTATCTGAAGGAATTCCAACGCACCTGGCCGACGGTGATCCACGGCAAAGCGGGCGAGAAAGTAGAGTTGCCATGGGCCAGCGAACTGAAGCCGGGCAGTTATTCGCTCCTCGAAGTGCGCGGCGGTGAATTCGTAGCTGACCGAAGCGATCGTATCATTGTGCCACCGGCCGCGGCAGCCGCGCAGCCAAAGCCGCCGGTGCGACTTACCTCGCTGCCGATTCAACCGTTGGAGCCCGGCGATTATTCGCTGCGGCTTCGTGACGAAGGCGGCGAATCCCGCGAGATGACAATCCGCGTCACTGCGGGCGATCGAGTCGGAAACTGGCTGCTCGCGCCAAACCGGTCGCTCGAGTTGCGCGATGTGAAACCGCTGCACATCGATCGACTGCAAGCGACGGATGCGGGCGTGACCGTGAAGCTCGTGAACTGGAATCCCTTCACCCGGGTGCACGTCGCCGCGACGCGCTTTCTGCCGAGCCCTGGAATTTACCGCGGCCTCGCCGGCTTCACGCGGTTTGCGCCGACCTTCGGCACGCCGGACAAGCTGCCGAACCTTTTCTCCAGCGGCCGCGCGATCG
>JAQGOK010000186.1 GCA_028293645.1 Chthoniobacter sp. | reverse complement strand
CATTCAGGCGTTCGTGGTTCGCAAGACCCTCCGCAATTGGATCCGCGCTTCGGTGGCCCTACTGCTCAGCATCACCTGCGCATCGAGTGGTTGGATGATCGATATGGAACCGGTCCCGCGGGGCATTTTCCTGGGGCTCGCAGGCTTCTTTTTGCTCATCGTGCTCTGGCACGTTTTGCGCGGCCCGACGTGCCATTTCCACGTCCGCACCGCGGTGCAGTTTGAGCGCGTTCCTTCATTGACCCGCATCCGCAGCGCACGCCGCGTGATCGCGCACATCCGGCCGTTGATCGAAGCGGCTCAAGCCGGAACGTCGCCCGTCGCGCCGGATTCCGAACCATGACCGCGCTCGCGACCCAGCGGTGCCTCAATCATGTCGATCGCGAAGCGGTCGCACGTTGCCTGGAATGCACGCAGTTCTTTTGCCGCGAATGCGTGAGTGAGTACGACGATCGACTGATCTGCGCGGGTTGCTTGAAGAGGCTCGCCGAAGGTTCCGTGGCCCCGCGTCGCAGCCTCCCGAGTGTTTGGCCGGTCGGGCAGATGGCGGGCGGATTTCTGTTCGCCTGGTTTCTGTTTTACTGCGTCGGGCGGATGCTGATCGGGCTGCCGGAAGAGTTTCACGACGATCGCTTGTGGAAGATCAAGGTGCTCGACGCGTTCAAAGCGCAACCCGGCAGCGATGAGTAAATCCGCGCCACGTTCTCACGGAAAGCTCGGCATCGAGATCGTGGAAGACGCGGTGCGGCTGTTGCGCCGCGCGCCCGGATCCGTGTTGCTGGCGCACTTCGTCGGCAGCATGCCGTGCATGCTCTACGTGCTCTATTTCTTCACGGATCTGAGTCACAGCCCGTTTGCCGGCGAACGTGTGTTCAGTTCCGCGCTCACCATGGCCGCGCTCTACTGCTGGATGAAATGCTGGCAATCCGTTTCGGCTGCGTACCTGCGGGCCTTCGTCTTGCAAGTCTCACCGCCGGGTTGGTCCGCGCAGCGGCTCCTGCGCTTGATCGCCGCCCAGGTGCTGCTCCAGCCCGCCGGGCTGTTTCTCCGCTTTTGCGCGCTCTGTCTCGTGCTTCCCTACGTCTGGACCGCGACGTTTTTTCAAACCGTGACGGTGCTTGGTGATGGCGAACCAGCCGGGCCCCGAGCGCTTTGTGCGCAGAGTTGGGGGCAGGCGAGGCTTTGGCCGATCCAGGCGCACGGCCTGGCGGTTTACCTCACGCTGTTCGGATTCTTCATCCTGCTGAACGTCGGACTGACGATGTTCTTTCTTCCGCAACTGGCGAAGATGCTCCTTGGTTTGGACACCGTCTTTACGCAGCACGCCGCCGGCTTCGCGAACCCGACGTTTTTCGCCGCCGTCTTTGCGGCGACTTATCTCTGTCTCGATCCGATCCGCAAAGCCGCCGTGGTGCTCCGTTGCTTCCATGGCAGTTCGCTGCGCACCGGCGAGGACCTCCTGGTCGAACTGCAGACCTTGCGCCGCAAACTCCCGCGAGTCGCGGCGCTCACCGCGTGCATTTTGCTCGGGCTCGGGGGTGGCAATGCGGACGCTGAGGCTCCGGCCCCGCGCGTGGAAGCAGTCGAGCTGGACCGTTCGATCGAGAACGTGCTCGAACGGCGAGAGTTCATCTGGCGTGGCTCGAACAGCAAGGAGATCAAGGAAGCTGAGCCGAGCCTGCTCGAACGGATGCGCACGGATTTCGAAAGATGGCGAAAGGCGCTGTTAAGAAAGATCAGCGCGGCGATTGGCAAAACGTGGCGGCAGGCGCGCGACTGGATGTTTGGGCCGACGGGTGACAGCAGCAAACCAAGCGACTTCCTGAGCTGGATCGGCTCTGTGCGCTTCGTGATCTGGGCACTCGTGGTTCTCTGCGCGATCGGCCTCGCCGTGCTGATCGCGCGTCGATACCGCTCGCGCTCCGTGCCGGTGACCGCCGAGGCGCTGGCGCCGCTGCCGGACCTGCGCGACGAAGGAGTCACCGCGGATCAATTGCCCGAAGACGGCTGGCTGCAACTCGCCCGCGATCTCGTGCAACGCGGGGAGTTGCGCCTCGCCCTGCGCGCCTCCTACCTCGCCGGTCTCGCGCACCTTGCGAGCCGCCAGTTGATCGGTCTGGCGAGGCACAAATCGAATCACGATTACGACCGCGAGCTGCGCCGCCGGGCGCGCGCCAACGCCGAGCTGCTCGCAGCTTTTGACCGCAACCTGAGCGCGTTCGAGCGCACCTGGTACGGAACGCACGCGGTCACTCCGGAGACGCTTGGCGACTTCACACAGAACCTGGAACGCATCCGCGCATGCTGAGGAAGCCGCTTCTCAGCCTCATGCTCGCGCTGCTGCTTGCGGCGGCGTTTTGCTACGGAGTCGGGCATCTGTTCCGGCTCCGATATCAAAGCGGCGAGGTCTATCCAGAATACTCCACGCTGCGACCCGATCCGCTCGGCGCGAAAGCGATCTTCGATGCGCTCGGAGCCATGCCGGGCTTGGAGACACACCGCAATTTTCGGCCGCTGAAGAAGCTCCAGCCGCCCGAGCCGATCACCCTTGTTTACGCAGGCGTGAAGTGGGACGCCCAATGGACGGAGCGCGAGTTCCAGGAGTTCAAGACGATCGTCTCGAACGGCTCGCGGGCGGTCTTCAGCTTTTTTCCCATTGAACGCCCGCCCGATTTCGTCACGCCGAAGAACGACTCGGCGGAGGAACGTAAGGAGAAGAAGGAGCGCCCCGAGCACGAGAAAAAGGAGACGCAGAAGCCCGACGGGAAGGACCATGCGCTCGAGGCCGATGAAGAGGCGAGCTCTGGCCTGCTCAAGTTCGATGAAGTAGCGAAGCGTCTCGGATTTCGCTTCAACTTCCTGCCCGCAGACGACGCAAAAACTTTTGATCGGCGCGCTTTGAAGGTGGAAGCCGGTGCGGATCTGGAGGCGGAAACTTCATGGCATAGCGCGCTCTGTTTCTCCGAGCTCTCCGGCGAGTGGAAGGTGCTCTACACGTGCGAATCGCAGCCGGTGATCATCGAACGGCAGCATGGAGGCGGCAGCATCGTGTTGGCGGCGGACTCGTTTTTCCTGAGCAATGAAGCGCTTCGCAGCGAGCGCCACCCACGCCTGCTCGCGCACGTTTTCAACGGCCCTTCCACGATCATTTTCGACGAGGAGCATCACGGTGTGACCCACCAACCCGGAGTCATGCAACTCGCACTGAAATACCGGCTGCAAGGCGTGATCGCCGGGCTCGTGCTGGTCGCCGGGCTATTCGTCTGGAAGAACTCGGTGCGTTTCATTCCGGCGTACCCGGACGAGACCCGCGGTGAGCTTCCCATTCGTGGCAAGGACGCGACGCAGGGATTTGTGAACCTGCTCCGGCGCACGATTCCTCCTGCCGATCTGCCAGCAGCTTGCGTCGAAGAATGGCGCCGCGCTCCGCATCTCGAAAGCGACCGGGTCCATGTCGAAGCCGCGCTCGCTCAGGAGCTCGCGCTGCCGAAACGCCGGCGCAACCCGGCCGCACTTTACCAGGCAATCAGCCGCCGCCTCGAACGGAAGCCTCCCACTCATGAACGCCGAACCCATTAAAGAAGTCCTGACCCGCGCGCGGGCCGAGGTGCGCAAAGTCATCATCGGTCAGGAAGACGTGATCGATAAGGCGCTGATCGCCATCTTCACCGGCCATCATGCGCTGATCGAAGGGGTTCCCGGCGTGGCGAAAACCTTGCTCGTGCGGACGCTCGCACGCGTGCTCGGCTGCGAGTTCAACCGGATCCAATTCACGCCCGATCTCATGCCCGCGGACATCACCGGCACGAGTGTGTTCAACATGAAGACGAACGAATTCACCCTCATCAAAGGGCCGGTCTTCACCACGTTTTTGCTCGCGGATGAAATCAATCGCGCGCCCGCGAAAACGCAGTCCGCGCTGCTTCAGGCGATGCAGGAGCGGAAGGTCACGATCGATCGCGACACGCACGTGCTTTCGCCAAACTTCACGGTCTTTGCCACCCAGAATCCGGTCGAATACGAAGGCACCTACCCGCTGCCCGAAGCGCAGAAAGATCGCTTCATGCTCAAAGTCTCGATGAGCACGCCGGATCGGGCGAGTGAACTGGAACTTGCGCGCCGAATGCTCGGCGACAATTCGCCGGAGGAAGCGCTCGCCGCGGGGGCCGTGCAGGCGGTGATCAGCGCCGACGATCTGAGCCAGCTCCGACATGCGCTCGGGGCGATCACCGTGCGCGAGGAACTGCTCGCCTACATCGTCGATGTCGTTCGTGCGACGCGCGAAAACGAGAGCGTGCTCGTCGGCTCCGGCCCGCGCGCCACGCAAGCCTTGCTCCTCGCGAGTCGCGCCAACGCGGCGCTGGATGGAAGGGACTTCGTCACTCCGGACGACGTGCGCAGCCTCACCGAAGCCGTGCTCGGCCATCGCCTCGTTTTGCGCCCGGAGTATGAAATCGAAGGTGTCACCATCGCTGAAATCGTCGGCAAGATCCTCGAACAGGTGGCCGTGCCGCGTTGAGCGTTCGCGGCACCTTCTCGCCGCGTCCCGTCAGCGATGGTGCGATTGGTTGCCGCCGGACTGTAGGGGAACCCGCTGGGTGCCCAATGTTCATCGGGAAGTGGGGAACCTAGCAGGTTCCCCTACAGCTCGGTCTTTTTCTCACTCGGGAACCGTCCAACTCTCGCATCCTCTAAGAACATGCGCCGCCACAGGCTTGACTCGCCGCGCAGGCTGACGCGTGTTCCACTCCACTCTCAAACCCTCCATTCATGAAAGCTCCGTTCCGTTCCCTCCTCCTGTTTTGCGCGGCATTGACCGTCGCGTTGCCGTGCTCGGCAAAGACTGCCGATGGCAAGCCATTGATCGTGATGATTGCAGGCAAGCCATCGCACGGCCCGGGTCAGCATGAGCACAACGCCGGCATTCAACTCCTCGCCAAGTGTCTCAAAGCCGGCGCATCGGGCGCTGAGCTGAAGGTCCACCTCAACGCCGAATGGCCCACGGCCGAGGAATTTGCTGCCGCGGATACGGTTGTGATCTACGCCGATGGCGGTGGCGGACATCCCGCATTGCAAGGGGACCGTCTGGCCGAACTCGCGGCGCAGATGAAGCGCGGCCTGGGCTTCGTCTGCCTGCATTACGCAGTGGAAGTGCCGAAGGAGAAAGGTGGCCCCGAGTTCCGCGAATGGCTGGGCGGTTACTTCGAGCCGAACTGGAGCGTGAACCCGCACTGGACCGCAAACTTCAAAGAGCTGCCGAAGCACCCAATCAGCAACGGCGTGAAACCTTTCAGCATCAAAGACGAGTGGTACTACCACATGCGTTTTCGCGCGGGGATGGCCGGCGTGACTCCAGTGCTCACCGATTTGCCGCCCGAGGACACGCTGACCGGACGAAAAGATGGGCCCCACTCCGGCAATCCCGATGTGCGCGCGGCGGTGCTCGAGCGCAAGGAACCGCAACACGTTGCGTGGGCGGTGGAACGGCCTGATGGCGGACGCGGTTTCGGCTTCACCGGCGGCCATTTCCATCAAGGCTGGGCCAATGACGATCAGCGCAAGCTCGTGCTCAACGCGATCCTCTGGACGGCCAGGGCTGAAGTGCCTGCGACGGGCGTGGAGTCCGCAGTGACCCCGGAAGAACTCGCCGCGAATCTCGATCCCAAGGGCAAGAAGTAGCGCTTCGGTGTCGCCTCGCATGCTTCACGCGATTGCGCTTCTCGGCTCATTCGCGTTGGCCAGCGTGGCGCTCGCGGACGCTGTGCCGGTCAGCTTTCGCAGCGATATTGCGCCGGTGCTGCATCGCCGCTGCACCACGTGTCACGGTGAAGAGAACGCGAAGGGGGCTTATCGCCTGGATACCTTTGCGCGGCTGCAGAAGACCGGCGACAGCGATCTGCCGCCGGTGGTGCCCGGCAAGTCGGGCGAGTCGGAGCTTTATCGACTGTTGATTGAGCACGAGCCGGAAGATCGGATGCCGCAGAAGGCGGACCCGTTGCCCCCGGAGGAGATCACGCTCATCAAGCGGTGGATCGACGCCGGCGCGAATTACGACGGCGGTTCCGCCGAACGGTCGCTGGTGGAACTCGTGCGCGAGACGATGCTCCGTTCCGCGCCAGCGCACTATCCGCGTCCGGCTCCCATCACGGCACTCGCATTCAGCCCGGACGGCAAGCAGATCGCCGCCAGCGGCTACTACGAAGTCACGCTTTGGGATGTGCAGACTGGAGCACTCAACCGCCGCATCGGTGGCATGCCCGAGCGGATCAATGCCCTCGCGTGGCACCCGCAGCGCAATCTGCTCGCGGTGGCGGGCGGCTCGCCTTCGCAATGGGGCTCCGTGCTCCTCGTCGATCCAGCGGCCGCTGCGCCTGCACGCGTGCTTTGCGATCTGCCGGATACCTTGCAAAGCGTCGCCTTCGCTCCCGATGGAGCCCAACTCGCTGCCGCCGGAGGGGATCGCACGATCCGCTTCTTTGACACGGCCAGCGGGCGGCAGACCCGATCGCTGCGGCTCCACGCCGATGTCGTGCAATCCGTCGCCTACAGCCGCGACGGCAAGCGTCTCGTATCGGCAAGTCGCGATCGCACCGCTCGCGTGATCGATGCGCAAACCGGGGAGTTGCTGGCGACCTACAGCGACCATGAGGCGCCGGTGCTCTCAGCCGTCTTTGCGCCAAACGGTTCCTCGGTGCTTTCGGTCAGCCGCGGCCAACCGGTGCATGTCTGGAAGGCGGACGAAGGCAAAAAATCGGGCGAGATGAAAGAACTCGGACGCGAACCGCAGGTCCTGCTCGCGACAACTCTGGGCGTGATCACCGGTGCCATCGATCAGACTGTGCGCGTGCATCAGCTCAGCGATCGGCAGCCGTTATTCGCGCTGGCTGGTCACCGCGATTGCGTCGATGCACTCGCTCTCGCGCCGGATGGCAGCAGCTTCGCCAGCGGCGGTCATGATGGCGAAGTTCTCATTTGGAGCCTCGCCTGCGGGACCTGGACCCAGCGCTTCACGGCGAGCCCGTGAAGCGTTAGCGCGGCTTCAGCAGCGTCTTCGCGTGCGCCAGGGCGGAGTCGCTTTTGCCGCCGAGCATGCGGGCGATTTCCTCGACCCGCGCTTTGCCCGTGACGCTTTGCAGACGCGAAATGGTGCGGCCACCGCTGAAGTCTTTCGTGACGACAAACTGTGCATCGGCAAGCGCTGCGACTTGCGGCAGATGACTGATGCAGAGCACCTGGTGCGCTTTGCTCAGCGCCTGCATTTTGGCTCCGACCGCATGGGCGATCTCACCGCCGACGTTGGCGTCGATTTCGTCGAAGACGAGCAAGGCGACGGTGTCCTGCGCGGCGAGTGACGACTTCACGGCGAGCATCACGCGTGAGATTTCGCCGCTCGACGCGATCGCCTTCAAAGGCTTGGCGGGCTCGCCGGGATTCGGCGCGAAGAGAAATTCGGCAGCTTCCAGACCGTGCGCACTCGGCTCCGTGTGGTTGCGAAGCGCCACGCTGAACTCTGCCTTTTGGAAACCGAGATCGCGCAGATGGGCAGTGACATTGCGTGCGAGCTTTGGCGCGGCGGCCTTCCGTTTAGCGCTCAGCTCGGCGCCTGCTTCAGCCACGATCCGTCGTGCGGCGGCAATCTCGCGAATGAGCCGCTCCAGATCTTCGCCACGCGACTCGATCTTGCGCAGCCGTTCTGCGGCGACGGCTCCAAAGGCGATGACTTCCGAAACTGAACCGCCGTACTTCCGCTTCAACGTTTCGAGTCGCGTCACGCGTTCCTCGAGTTGCGCAAGTTGCGCCGGCTCCAGGTCCATGTCCTCGGCGTACTGCTGGAGCGATTGAGCGAGGTCTTCCAGCTCGGTCGCGGCTCGGAGATGAGCTTCGGTAAAGCGCGCGGCGGCGGGATCCACCCGCTCCAGGTCGCGCAGCAGTTTTCCAATCTCACCGAGCCGGGGCAGCACGGCCTCTTCGGATTCGGAAAGACGTCCGAGAAGCTGGGTTGAAAGCTCCAGCAGCCGCCGGCTGTTGGAAGCGACTGCGTATCGGGCGAGCAGTTCCTCTTCCTCATCCGCCCGGAGTTCCGCCGAGTCGATCTCGTGCACCTGGTGACGCAGCAGATCGACTTCGCGCTCCAAGGCAGACTCGCTGGTGGAAAGCGATTCATGCTCGGCGATCAGCCCCTGCATCCGCTGGTACGCCGCGTCATATTTCCCTCGCACGGCCGCGGCTTCGCCGAACGAGTCAAGCAGTGCCAGTTGCTGGGCATCCGCGAGCAACGATTGGTGATCGTGCGGGCCGTGCAGATCAACGAGTCCGTCACCGAGCATCTTGAGCACCGCGAGAGTCGTGGCGCTGCCGTTGATGAACTGGCGATTCGTGCCCGCGGCCGAAAAGACCCGCTTGATGATCAACTGTGCGTCTTCGCATGGCTCGACGCCTTGCTCCTCCAGCGCGCGATCGAGTTGCACGCCGTCCGCGACTTCGAAGACCGCTTCCACCGTGCAACTGTCGGCGCCAGTCCGGATCAGTGTTTTGTCCGCGCGTTCGCCGAGGATCAGTTTCAACGCGCCGACGATGATCGACTTGCCGGAGCCAGTCTCACCGGTGATCGCGGTGAAGCCGGGGGCGATTTGCCATTCGAGTTCTTCCACCAGCGCGAGGTTGCGAATGCGGAGGGAGGAGAGCGTTGCGAGCACCGCGGGATTATGAAAGCCTCCGCGCACTTTTCAATCAGCGCGCATGGCCGAACTCACGATCACCTTTCTCGGCTCGGGGACTTCGCAAGGCGTGCCGATGATTGGCTGCGATTGCCGGGTCTGCCGTTCGCGCGATCCGCGCGATCAACGCACCCGCGCATCGATCTACGTGGAGACGGAGGAAGCCGCGTGGGTGATCGACACCGGCCCGGACTTTCGGATGCAGGCGCTTCGCGAACGGCTGCGCCGGCTCGACGCGGTGATCTACACGCATTCCCATACCGATCACATCATGGGCTTCGATGATCTTCGCGCGTTTTGTCAGACTGCGCGCGACCTGCCGATTTACGCTTCTGCGGAGACGATGGCCGATCTGGAGCGTGTCTTCGTCTTCGCTTTCAATGGGCAGAATCGCTGGCCGGGATATGTCCGTCCCGAGCCGCATCGCATCGAAGGCGAATTCGTGCTCGGAGAGACGACCATCACGCCGCTGCCGCTCGTGCATGGTCGCGCGCACATGCTGGGCTTCCTTTTCAGCCGAAACGGCGAACGTCTCGCCGCGTATCTGACCGACTGCAAAGAGGTCCCACCCGCGGTGATCGAACAGATCAGCGGAGTGCGGCATCTGATCGTCGATGCCCTGCGCCGCAAACCGCACCCGACGCACATGAACGTGGATGAAGCGCTAGCGCTCTCCGCGCGCGTTCGTCCGGCGAACACGTGGTTCACGCACCTTTGCCACGACATGATGCACGCGGAAGTGGAGCCGGGTTTGCCGCCGGATGTGCGGATCGCTTTTGACGGACTGAAGCTGGAGATATGACGCCGGGACCACGGAAATGAGAGCCGCGTTCGCGATCGCGTTCGCGATCCTGTGCAGCAGCGGGATCGTTCGCGGGCAGCTGCTCCATAGCACGGATAAGCCGGCGACGGTCCCGAGCACGGACGCAGCGGCAACGCTGGTCGTCTTCAATGAAAGCGATCTCGAGTCGCCGGGACTCGCGACTTTTTATGCAGAGCAGCGTGGCATCCCGAAGGACCAGGTCATCGGGCTGAAGTGCTCGATCGCGGAGGAGATCTCGCGGGAGGAATACGACCGCACGATCGCGGAGCCGTTGCGGCGGGCGTTCACCTCAAACTTCTGGTGGAACTTGCGTGACCCCGAGAGCCCGCTCGGACCGGTCGAAAGCAACAAGATCCGCTTCTTGGCCCTGATCCGCGGCATGCCTCTGCGCATCGCGGCCGCCGTCAATTATCCCGGCGACAAGGTGAACGGAGTCGCGCCGATCGGGACTCGGAATGAAGCGGCGGTGGACTCCGAGCTGACTCTGCTCGCGGTGACGCAGCGTCCGATTTCCGGGGCCGCGAACAACCCGTTCTACCGGAGTTTCACCCGCTTCAAAGATGCAGCCCGCCCAGAAATCATGCTGGTCTGCCGCCTGGACGGGCCGACTGCCGGCACGGTGCGCCGCATGATCACCGATGCGATCGCAACGGAACGGGAAGGGCTCGCAGGCTTTGCCTATATCGATGCGCGTGGCATCAAGGAAGGCGGGTATGAAGAAGGAGACGCGTGGCTCCAGGCGGCCGCAGCACTGGAACGCAGGCGCGGCCGACCGGTGGTGCTCGATAGCGGTCCGGATCTGTTTCCGGCTGGTTACCCGATGCAACGAGCGGCGATTTATTACGGGTGGTATTCCGAGAACGTGGCCGGCGCACTTGCGCAACGCGGGTTCAAATTCGCGCGCGGTGCGATCGCGGTTCACATCCACTCGTTCAGCGCGCAAACCGTCCGCGATCCGCAGCGCCATTGGGTCGCGCCGCTCGTCGATGCCGGTGCGACGGCGACGCTCGGCAGCGTTTACGAGCCCTACCTGACCCTGACGCCGCATCTCGATGTTTTCCATGACCGGCTTCGCAGCGGGCTGACCTTTGCTGAGGCCGCCTACATGTCGCAACGCGTCCTTTCCTGGATGACGACGTGTGTCGGCGACCCGCTTTACCGACCGTTTCACGGCGCGGAGTTTGGCGAGGAGCGGCCGACGACGGGCGAATGGGCGGCCTATCGCAAAGGCGCGGAGCTGTGGATCACAGATAAGGCTGCCGGGAAGGCGGCGTTGAAGGCGGCGGCGACTCGACTCAAAAGCGGGATCATCGCGGAAGGTGCCGGGCACCTCGCCTCGAGTGTCGATGACCGGGTGTCTGCGCTTGCTGCCTTCGAACAGGCGCGCGGGCTGTATCGCGACGCGAATGACGTGACCCGCGTGGCGATTCACGAGATCTTCCAACTGCGCGGCGGGCAGCGTGAAGCGGAAGCGCAGGCGTTTGCGCGCAAGATGATCGAGACGTTTCCCAAGGCTCCCGCGGTTGCGGTCTTTCAATCTTTTCTGCCCGCGCCTCCGGCTGCGACGCCCCGGTAAACGGCATGAACTCGGGCGATCGCTACGCCGCTTTGCTGGCGCTGCCTTTGCGCGAGGAGCCGCTGATCGAGGCGCCGCGCCACTTCACGGAGCTGGAGCTGCAGGCGCATTGGTTCGCAGGGGACTTCGGGCGCGACTTCGTTACGGCTGACGGCCTGTCCGTGCGGATAGTGCAGTTTGGGCGATGGAACCGGGAAGCGGGGCCCGATTTCGCCGAAGCGGCGGTGGCGTTCGCGGGCGGCGAGCCGGTGCGCGGAAGCATCGAACTCGATCCGCAGGCGCTCGATTGGGAGCGTCACGGGCACGGTGCGAACCCGCACTACGATTCGGTCGTGCTGCACGTGGTCTTCGAGAGCAGCCGGGACGAGTTCTTCACGCGCACCTCGGAGCATCGTCACGTGCCGCAGGTGCGAATCGATCCCACCATCCTCGGAGCCGCACCTGCCCTGGCGCAGCCGGAAGCGAAGCCGGGACGCTGCGTGGCGCCGCTGGCGGCTTTGCCGGAGGAAAAGGTGCGCGAAGTCTTGTTCGGTGCGGCAGAGTTTCGCCTGCGGAGAAAAGCGGCAGCCTTGAGCCGGCTGAGCGAACTGCACGGTTCGGATGAAGCGCTCTTCCAGGCGCTCGCCGCAACGCTCGGATACAAGAGCAACAAGCTTCCATTCACGTTACTCGCGCAGCGGCTGCCGCTGAAGTTCCTGCGCAAAACGGATGCGCATGCGCTGCTCTTCGGAGTCAGCGGCTTTCTGCCCGCGATGGATCTCGGGGAGTTCGATACGCCGACGCGCACCTATTTGCGCGGCTTGTGGGAGACCTGGTGGGCGCGCCGGGCGGAACTGCAGCGGCTTACACTCGATCGGGAACTCTGGTCGTTCGCGGGTCAGCGGCCAGCCAATCATCCGCAGCGCCGGCTCGCCGCGCTCGCGGAGATGATCGGGCAGTGGCCAAAGATCCGTGCATTGAGCAAACGGACTGATCCGCGCGCGATCCAGGAATTCTTCGGTGGCTTGCACCACGAGTATTGGGACCTGCATTACACGGTCAGCTCCAAACCGGCCGCGCGGCCGATGGCGCTGGTGGGCGAATCGCGGGTGACGGAGATGCTCACCAACGTCTTCCTGCCACTCGCTTATGCCCGCAAAGATCCGCGTTGGGAATCGTTCCGGGAGCTGCCCGCGTCCCTGAGCAACCGACGTGTCGAGATCGCCGCGCTGCGCCTCTTCGGAGGACGCGACCTTGGCCGGACGCTGTTGCGGAGTGCGGCGATGCAGCAAGGGCTGCTGCAGGTTTATGAGGACTTTTGCATGCGCGATGCGTCGGACTGCGAGCGCTGCGCATTCCCGACGCAGCTGGCGAAGTGGTGACTGGAGGAGCCACCGCCGATGCATGGCTGAAGGGAGTGCAATTACCGTTGGAGTTCTGACGGGCGCTCCCTTCAGATACGAAGATGCAGGCCCCCGCTTCCCTCCCCGAAACCGTGACTGACATCGTCGCGCGTGCGCCGGTTTACGACATCCACACGCACCTCTACGATCCGGCGTTCGGCGAGCTGCTGCTGTGGGGGATCGATGAACTGCTCACGTATCACTACCTGGTCGCGGAAGGATTTCGGCAGTTCGACCTCCCCTACGAAACGTTTTGGCAGCTGTCGAAAACGCAGCAAGCCGACGCGATCTGGAATGCGCTGTTCATTGAGCGGTCGCCGATTTCCGAGGCGTGCCGCGGGATCCTGACGACGCTGAACGCGCTCGGTCTGGACGTGAAGCAGCGTGACTTGCCGGCCCTCCGGCAGCATTTTGCGCAGTGGAACGTTGGCGATTTCACCACGCGCTGCCTGGAGGTGTCCAACGTTCGCAAGGTCTGCATGACGAACTCGCCGTTCGACGATCTGGAGCGTCCGGTCTGGGAGCGCGGCTTCGATCGCGATCCGCGTTTCGTCGCCGCGCTGCGCATCGATCCGCTGCTCCTCGATTGGCCGAACACGGCGCCGAAGCTGCGTGCGTGGGGCTACGAGGTGAGCGCGGACGTGGATGGGCAAACCTGTGGCGAAGTGCGCCGGTTTCTCGCCGATTGGACGCGCAAGATCGACGCGCAGTATTGCATGGTTTCGCTCACGCCGGACTTCGTGTTTGAAGAAGGCGCACCCGATCCGGTGGCGCAGCTGATCGAGCACGCGATCCTCCCGCACGGCCGTGATCACGGCCAGGCATTCGCGATGATGATTGGGGTGAAACGCAGCGTGAACCCGCAGCTGCGGCTGGCCGGTGACAGCGTTGGCCGAGGGGACATTTCGGCGGTCGAGAATCTTTGCGCGCAGTTTCCCGAGAACAAATTCCTCTGCACGATGCTCTCGCGCGAAAACCAGCACGAGCTCTGCGTGGCCGCGCGGAAGTTCCGCAATCTGCACGTCTTCGGTTGCTGGTGGTTCCTGAACAATCCGTCGCTGATCGAGGAGATCACGCGCATGCGGCTGGAGCTCCTCGGCCTGAGCGTCACGCCGCAGCACAGCGATTGCCGCGTGCTGGATCAGCTCATCTACAAATGGAGCCACTCGCGGGGGATCATCGCGAAGGTGCTGACGGAGAAATACGAAGGGCTCGCCGCGACCGGCTGGGAGCCGACGCGTCCCGAGATCGAGCGGGATGTCCAGGAGCTGTTCGGCGGCGCGTTCGAGCGCTTTCTGCGGAGCTGATCGGTCAAACCGATCGCGCCACCAAGGCTCGCAAACTCGAACGAGCGAACGCGTCCCGCAGGAGCTCGGTTTCCGACGGCGAAGGAGCGACGGAACCCACACGCAGGGCTTTCCCGCCTTCCATGAAGTGGCGAAGCGCCGCGAGGAAAAGCTCCGCCTGATCCTCGCTGGCCACGTCCAATTCACCCGGAAACTCCGCATCGATCAGCCACGTGCCGACTTCTGAA
The DNA here is from genome assembly GCA_028293645.1 of Chthoniobacter sp. Classification (GTDB taxonomy): domain Bacteria; phylum Verrucomicrobiota; class Verrucomicrobiia; order Chthoniobacterales; family Chthoniobacteraceae; genus Chthoniobacter. The sequence continues at coordinate 509 of JAQGOK010000186.1, read as the reverse complement.
CTGGTCGTCAGCTCTTCGGCCCAGCGCAGAACCGTGTCGGCGGCATTCCCGGGGAAACGCTGTGCCACGAGAGCGAGGATGTCGGCACGATCCCGCACGTTCAGGAGCAGCGCGAGGAAGAAGCGGTGCTCGACTTCACCGACGGAACTGCGGAGCTCGACGAGGGCATCTCTCCGCACGATTTCGTCCAAAGTCTCCGGCACGTATTCCGCGAGCCGGCCATGTTTTCGCCGGAACGCGGCGAGGGTCGCGTCCCATTCACCCAAGCTGCGCAGATAGCCGAGCCCGTTCTGGAGAATGAAAAAGCCGCGTTCGAAATCGAGCTGTTCGATCATCTCCAGAACGACGTGCGGGTAATCGGGGTCCTCCGTCTGCTCGAGCACATCCAGGAGCTGTTTGCGTCGCGTCGTCAGCCCGTCGTGGTGAATCGGATCGACCGCGAGATGCGGCGGAAGATAGGTGAACTGCGGATCGGTGCCCGGATCGCTGTGGGTGCGGACGACCACCGT
>JAQGOK010000095.1 GCA_028293645.1 Chthoniobacter sp. | reverse complement strand
ATCGTCCTGGAAAACAGCGGCCGCCTTTTCCTGCTCGACCTCGCGACGGAGAAGCTGACGGAAGTGCCGATCACGGTGGTGACCGATCGCGCGACGCTCCGGCCGCGGGTCGAAAACGTCTCCGCATTGATCCGCAACGGGAGCATCTCGCCGACCGGCAAGCGCGCACTTTTCGAATCCCGCGGCGACATCTACAGCGTGCCCGCGGAAAACGGCGTGACGCGTAATCTCACGAGCACGAGCGGCGTGGCCGAGCGCTCCCCAGCCTGGTCACCGGACGGGCGGCTGGTCGCGTACTTCTCCGACAAAAGCGGCGAATACGAGCTTACCGTTCGTCCGGCGGACGGGAACGGCGAAGAGCAAACTCTGACCCAGCTCGGGCCAGGTTTCCGCTATCAGCCGTGGTGGTCGCCGGACTCAAAAAAGATCGTCTTCATCGATCAAGCGATGCGCATCTGGCTGCACGATTTGGAGGCGAAGAAAACGGCGCTGATCGATCGACAGCTTTATCACTACGAGTCCGATCTGCAGCGCTTTCACGTGAGCTGGTCGGGCGACAGCCGCTGGTTCGCCTACGCGGGCGATCAGGAGAATAAGCAGACCGCCATCGTGCTTTACGACACGGTCCAGCAGGCGCGGCATCGAGCCACGAGCGGCTTTTACGATGACGATCTGCCGACCTTCGATCCAGACGGGAAGTATCTCTACTACCGGACGAAACGATTCTTCAACGCGATCTACAGCGAGTTTGAACCAACGTGGATCTACGCCAACGGCCAGGCGCTCGTGGCGGTTCCTTTGCGCCAAGAAACGCGCTCGCCGCTCGCCACCCGCAACGACGAGGAGCCGGTCGGGCGGCCCAAAAAAGCGGACGAAGCCAAGCCCGAGGAAAAGAAGATCGAAGTCGGAATGGACGCTCCGGCCGAGGCCTCGACGGACCTCGCGCTGGACGAACAAAAGCGCGCCACTGACAAGCCCGCGGAGAAGACCGCCGAGCTTTCCAAAAAGCCCGAGGAGCGAAAAGCCGGGCCGGTGCAGATCGAGCTGGAAGGGTTCGAAGCGCGAGCCGTCGTTTTGCCGCCGAGCGGGGGTCGGTTCGATCAGCTTTACGCGGTTTCGGGCAAGTTGCTCTTCACCAAAAAGCCACGCGCGGGAGCGGCTGGCGGCCCGAGTCCCCTCTCCTTCTACGATCTCGAGAAGCGCGAGGAGAAGCTGATCCTGGACGACGCACCGTCTCTGGAGCTCTCCGCGGATGGGAAGAAGATCCTCGTCGCGCGGACCCGAGCCTGGGCGATCATCAACGTCGCGGAAAATCAGACCTTCACGAAGCAGCTGAACACCGCGGCGCTCGAAGCGGCGATCGATCCGCCAGCGGAGTGGCGGCAGATCTTCAACGACGCGTGGCGCATTCAACGCGACTTCTTTTATGACCCGCATCTCCACCTCGTCCCATGGCAAAAGCTGCGCGAACGCTACGGCAAGCTGCTCGAAGACGCGGTGACGCGGAGCGATGTGAACTATATTTTGGGCGAGCTGCTCGGTGAGCTGAATGTCTCGCACGCCTATCGGAGTGGCGGCGATGTGGAAGCCGCGGCGGGTCGCTCAGTCGGGTATCTCGGCTGCGACTTCGTGCTCGAGCAAGGCGCCTATCGCATTAAGCGCATCCTGCAGGCGGCGCCTTGGGAATACGTGTTGCGATCCCCGCTGCGCGAGCCGGGCCTGAACGTCAATGAAGGCGATTGGTTGCTGGCGGTGAACGGCACGAAGATCGATCCGGCGAAGGATCCCTGGGCCGCTTTTCAAGGCCTCGCGGACAAGCCGGTGATGATCACCGTGAACAGCAAGCCCACCCGGGAAGGCGCGCGCGAAGTGCTCGTGCAGCCGATGGGCAGCGAAGCCGCGCTCCGGCATCACGCCTGGATCGACGCGAACCGCCGGCGAGTCGAAAAGCTCTCGGGCGGTCGGCTGGGTTACATCTACGTCCCGAATACGGCGATCGAAGGGCAGAACGAATTGTTCCGGCAATTCCGCGCGCAATTCATGAAACCGGGCCTGGTCATCGATGAACGCTGGAACTCCGGCGGGCAGATTCCCGATCGTTTCATCGAGTTGCTTGGGCGCAAAGTAACCAATCACTGGGGCGTGCGCGACGGCCGCGATTGGCAGACGCCCACCCTCGCGCATGACGGACCGAAAGCGATCCTGGCGAACGGCTGGAGTGGCTCCGGTGGCGACTGCTTCCCGTGGCTCTTCCGCAAAGCCGGCCTCGGGCCAATCGTCGGCACCCGCACGTGGGGCGGCTTGATCGGCATGACCGGCGCGCCCGGCCTGATCGATGGTGGCAGCGTGACCGTGCCGACGTTCAGCATCTACGACACGGACGGAAAATGGATCATCGAAGGTCGCGGCGTGGAGCCGGACATCGAGGTGGAAGACGATCCCGCGCAGATGCAGGACGGCGCCGATCCGCAGCTCGACCGGGCGATCAAAGAGCTGGTCAACACGCTCGACACGAAGCCGACACCGCGCGCGCCTCGACCACGCTATCTGGATCGTGCGGGAGTGCAGGCGCCGCCTTCGCCCGAACGCCACGCGGACGCCGCGGCCAGGTAGCGACGGACGCGCGCTGGTTTCGCCTGCTCCCCCGGATGGCAGAAACCATTTGGAGCCGCTGGCCATTGTGCTTAGCTTCGCACTCCCTTTTTCGATCCGTATGGCCATTTCGTTTGCGACCCGTTTCAACGCCGACCTGCTTGAGGAGAACTACCAGCGCTGGCGGAAGGACCCCGCGGCGGTGGATTCCACGTGGTCGGCCTTCTTTGAAGGTTTTGAACTTGGCAACGCGGCGCTGAAGAACGGCGCCAACGGAGCAGGCGCAGCTTCGTCCGAACAGCATCTCGGCGGCGACAACTCGCTACAGACGCGCGTGGACGGTCTGGTTTACGCCTATCGAACCCTCGGCCACACGATCGCAAAGCTCGACCCGCTCGCCGATGAGCGCCCCGAGAATCCGCTGCTGAGCCTGCGCGAACTCGGCTTCAGCGAGAAGGACCTCGACCTCACGGTCAGCTCCAAATTCTACCTCGGCGGCAAAGCGATGAAGCTGCGGGAGATGATTGGCTCACTCGAGCGCATCTACAGCGACCAAATCGGCGTTGAATTCATGCACCTGCAAAATCCGCGGGTGCGGAACTGGATTCGCGAGAAAATCGAGGGGCGTCCGACGGAAGCGGAAATCACGCCGGAGATTAAGCGCCGCGTGCTGCGACAGCTCGTGAAGGTCGAGAGCTTCGAACGTTTCCTGCACACGAAATACCAAGGGCAGAAGCGGTTCTCACTCGAAGGCGGCGAGTCGCTCATCACCGCGCTTTATGGGGTGCTCGATAACTGTCCGGCACGTGGCGTGGAAGAGATTTGCATGGGCATGGCGCATCGCGGGCGGCTTAGCGTCATCGGCGAATTCCTGCGCAAACCATATGAGATGATGTTTGCGGAGTTCTCGGAGAACTACATCCCGAAGACCGTCGGCGGTGACGGCGATGTGAAGTATCACCTCGGCTATCTGACGACCCGCGTGCTGCCCGACGGCCGCGAAGTGGAGGTCCGACTTTCCGCAAATCCCAGCCATCTCGAAGCGGTGAATCCGGTCGTCCAGGGCATGGCGCGCGCGCGGCAGCGCATTCGCAAAGACACCGACGAGCGGAAGAAAGTGATCGCCGTCTTGATCCACGGAGACGCCGCCTTCGCCGGCCAGGGTATCGTTGCCGAAACGCTGAACATGTCGCAGCTGCAGGGCTACCGAATCGGCGGCACGATCCATATCATCGTCAACAATCAGATCGGCTTCACGACGCTGCCGGCCGATGCGCGTTCGACGCAGTACGCGACCGACGTGGCGAAGATGATCGAGGCGCCGATCTTTCACGTGAACGGCGACGATCCGTTGGCGGTGCGGTTCTGCGCAGAACTCGCGCTCGAGTTTCGGCAGACCTTCAAACGGGACGTGGTGATCGACATCTATTGCTATCGGCGGCACGGCCACAACGAAGCAGACGACCCGGTTTCGACACAGCCGACGATGTATTCCGATATCAACACGCACCCGAGCGTCGGGACATCGTTCCGAAAGCATCTGCTCGGGAATGGCACCATCACCGAGGAAGACGGCAGGGTGCTCGACCAGGAGATGGAAGATCGTCACGAGAAGGCGCTCGCGGATGTGAAGGCGGCCGAGACCAACCAGTCGATCAACAGCTTCACCGGCTCCACCGCCGATCCGCAACCGCCGTATTCCCACGCCCCGGTCGAAACCGCGGTCTCGAAAGAACAGCTCGCCAAGATCGCGAAGGCGCTCACCACGGTTCCCGAAGGGTTCAATCTCCAGCCAAAACTGAAGAGCTTTCTGCTCGATAAGCGCGCGAAGGCCTGGGCGAACGGCGGCCCGTTCGACTGGTCGTATGCGGAGGCGCTCGCGATGGGTTCGCTGCTGATCGAAGGCGTGCCGGTGCGACTCAGCGGCCAGGATTGTCGCCGGGGAACCTTCAGCCAGCGCAATAGCTATCTCTACGATCAGAAGACGCGAGAGCGGTATTGCCCGCTCAAGAATATCGACCCGGATCAGGCGCAGGTTTGCATCTACAACTCGCTGCTGAGCGAGTCCGGCGTGCTCGGTTTCGATTACGGCTATTCGCTGAACTATCCCGATCTGCTTTGCATGTGGGAGGCGCAATTCGGCGACTTCGCGAACGGCGCGCAGGTGATCATTGATCAGTTCATCGTCTCCGCAGAATCAAAGTGGCAACGGCCCAGCAGCATCGTTCTGCTGCTGCCACATGGTTATGAAGGCCAGGGTCCGGAGCATTCCAGCGCACGCCTCGAGCGGTTCCTTCAACTTAGCGCCGAGAACAACATCCAGGTCTGCAACCTCACCACCCCGGCGCAGTATTTTCACGTGCTGCGGCGGCAAATGAAGCGGCCATTCCGCAAGCCGCTCGTGCTGATGACGCCCAAGAGCATGCTGCGTTTGGAAGCGGCCGCGTCGAAGATCGAAGACTTCACAAACGACCGTTTCCACGAAGTTCTCCACGGGCCACTCACCGAGAAGGCAGAGCGGGTGAAGCGGGTGATCTTCAGCACCGGCAAGGTCTATTACGACCTCCTGAAGTTCCGGGAGGAAAACAAGATCGCGCACACCGCGTTGCTCCGCATCGAGCAACTCTACCCGCTCGACGAAGACCAGCTCAAAGCGGCGATCGCTCAGTACCCGAACGCCAAAACATTCGTCTGGTGCCAGGAAGAATCGCAAAACATGGGCGCATGGAACTTCATCGGCTGGCAGCTCCGGCGCATGCTCGACGCCGGCGTCTGGTATGCCGGCCGCGCCGCGAGTGCGAGCCCGGCGGTGGGTTCACTGGCGCTGCACAAACGTGAGCAAACGCTGCTGATCCAGGACGCGTTCACCCTCGGCTAGAAGCGCGGCGTGCTTCTTCGGTGTGGAAACGCGCCGCTAGTTCTCAGTTGCCGACGCCGAAACCACTCGCTCCGCTGCGCGAGCTCATCCAGAGAAACACGAACGGGCCAGGCCGAGTAAGGCTCTCGCGCGGTGACCGGATTACGGATTGCCGATCGCGATCACATCGCGCACTTTGCACGTCCCTTTTCCAACATCCAATCGGCCCTCCGTCATAATGTCTCTCGAAGTCAAAATCCCTGCCGTCGGCGAATCGATCACCAGCGGTCTGCTTTCCACCTGGCACAAGAAGGATGGCGATGCAGTCGCTGCCGGAGAAGCGCTGCTGACGCTCGAAACCGACAAAGTTTCCACCGAGATCACTGCCGAAAAGGCCGGCACCTTGCGCATCAAAGTCGCGGCCGGGGCCGAGGTGAAGATTGGAGAAGTCGTAGGCTCGATCGAGGAAGGCGGCGCCGCCGCTCCGGCTTCGCGCGCCAGCCAGCAGCCGGATGACGGAACCGATCAGTCGAAGCCGGACAAGAAAGTCGAAGCGCCTGCCCCAGTGCAACCGAGCACGCCTTCGACCACCTTGCAGCCTGCGGCAAGTGAGAGTCAGCCTCAGCCCACGGCTTCATCCGCTCCTTCCGGGATTGCGGCTGCAATCGTCGCTCAAAATGAAGCCCCCGCGGCCTCGGCAGAACCAGGCGCACCAGTCACCGAAGGTCGCACTACGCGGAAGAAGCTCTCACCGTTGCGCCGCAAAATCGCCGCGCAGCTCGTGATGGCGCAGCACACCGCGGCGATCCTCACGACCTTCAACGAAGCGGACATGAGCGCGGTGATGAAGCTCCGCTCGGACATGCAGGACGCCTTCACCAAGGAGCACGGGGTGAAGCTCGGCTTCATGTCGTTTTTCATCAAAGCGGCGGTCGCTGCACTGAAGGCGGTGCCCTCGGTAAATGGCCGCATGGATGGCGACGACTTCATCCAGAATCACTACTACGATCTCGGCGTCGCGGTCGGCACGGAGCGCGGGTTGATCGTCCCGGTGATCCGCGATGCCGATCAAAAAAGCTTCGCCGACATCGAGCGTGACCTTGCTGCGTATGCGGTGAAAGCGCGCGAAGGCAAAATCAAGATCGAGGATTTGAGCGGCGGCGGCTTCACCCTCTCCAACGGCGGCATCTACGGCTCGCTCCTGTCCACCCCGATCCTCAACCCGCCCCAAAGCGGCATACTCGGCATGCACAAAATCCAGGAGCGCCCGATCGCGGAAAAAGGCCAGGTCGTCATCCGCCCGATGATGTATCTGGCACTCAGCTACGATCACCGTGTGGTCGATGGCAAGGAAGCGGTGACCTTCCTCGTGCGGGTCAAAGACTGCATCGAAAATCCCGCGCGGCTGTTGCTCGGGCTGTGACGCGCGCGACGCTGGCGTTCGACAGCGTTCACGCCGATCGATGGAGAAATGTTGCGCCGGGATCGCGCTTCCGCGCGTAATCAGGACAGCACTCCATTTCACGCGCCGCACATGCTTACCACCACCGAACCCGCACCCGCCACGGCTGGGCGCACCTTTCCACCATTCAGCCTCAGCCGGTTGCTGCGCACGGTCTTCGCGCCGCGAGGCGGTGAGCGCATTTGCATCCTGATCGACCTCAAAGATCCGCGCGAAGCGGCCGGCTTTCGTTTCCTGCAGGACCCGGAACTCTCCATCCAGCGGCACGCGCACGACGTGTTCTATCAAGGGCTGCGCAACAGCGTGATGTATGACCTCGGGCTGCAAGGCGGCGAGATGTTCGCCTACCAGATCACGGGCGGCAGCAATCTGGATCTGCCGGCACAGGGCTTCGCCACTGACGGCCGCGAGATCGATCTGGCGGCGGACGTTTACGAAAAATACGACCTGATCCTCTGCATCTCGACGTATTCCGCGACGGCACCGCTGACCGCTTTCGCGAAGCAATACGGTTTTCGCGGTGCCACGTTGCACGGGGTGAACCAGGTGATTCTCGATTCCGGTCTGGCAGTTGATTACGACGAAGTGAGCGTGCAGGCGGAAAAGCTGCGGATGGGAATGACGGGCGCCGATTGGGCGGAAATCGACTTCGTGTGCGGCGGGCAAAGCTACACGTTGCGGCTCGACCTCGGTGCACAGGATGCGCAGAAGAGCCACGGACTTTGTCGCGGCGGGCCGGACGTCGCAAATCTCCCGGCAGGTGAAATCTATTTCGTTCCGGTGGGAGCGAGCGGGCAGTTCCCGCACCGCTACGAAGACGGGACTCTCGGGTTGATGCAGGTCGAAAACGGACGCATCCGAACCGCGACCCTGCTGCGCGGGAGCGAAGCGACGGTCGCAGAGCACAATCGCAAACTGACCAGCGATCCAGTCACCGGCGAGTTGGGCGAACTCGGTTTTGGCACTCAGGAACTGCCCGTCTCCGGGCGCGACATTCAGGACGAGAAAATCCTCGGCACGCTGCACGTCGCCACCGGCCGCAGCGATCATCTCGGCGGTCCGCTCACGCCGGATCGCTTCGCGAACAAGGCCAACGCGACCCACGACGACATCCTTTTCTCGCCGAGCAAAACGCCCGAAATTGAAATACCCGAAGTGCGTATGCATCGGGCGGGTGAGACGGTTGTCTTGATCGAGAATTATCAGCCCGCGGCTTATATGCGCGGGCTGCTCGCCTGAGCTGAATGAATATCTACGAGACGGACGCCGCCGTTTCGCAGTACCTGCTCTTTCACTACGGCGCGCCGGAGGAGCGCGACCCGTTTCAAATGCTGCCCAACGTGGCGGCGTTCCCGTCCCTCTGCGTGCAGGAATTGCCGGAACGCGGTTCGCTGCCTGCGAACGCGCGCGCGCTCGATCTCGGTTGCGCGGTCGGCCGCTCGACCTTTGAACTCACGCGACTCTGCGCCGAGGTGATCGGGCTTGATTCGTCCGCGGCCTTCATCCGCGCAGCGCAGGCGCTGAAAGAGACCGGGATTCACCCATATACGCGGATGGACGAAGGTGCGCTGCGGACGTCCCTGATCGCCCGCGTGCCTGAACAACTCGATCGCACACGAGTGAGTTTTCGGGTCGGAGACGCCATGAATGTGCCGGCTGATTTGGGCAGTTTCGATCTCGTCGTGATGGCGAACCTCATCGATCGCCTGCCTGATCCGGCCCGCTGTCTGCAACAACTTCCGGCGCTCGTTCGCCGCGGCGGACAAGTGGTCATCACATCGCCCTGCACCTGGCTCGAAGAGTTCACCCCGCGCGACAAATGGCTGGGCGGCTTCGAGCGGAACGGCCGCGCCTTCACCACGCTCGACGCTCTGAAGGAAATCCTGGGCCGCGACTTCGAGTTCCGCTTCGAACAAGATGTGCCGTTCCTGATCTGGGAACACCGCCGCAAGTTCCAGCACAGCGTCGCGCAAGCGTCGGTCTGGCTGCGGCGGTAAGCTGCGAACGCGAAACCCAGGCGCGAATGCATGTGAACGCAGGCTTGTGAGGCTGTCGCGCACAGCGTTGAGCGGCTTTCGTGGTTCACAACTCGCCGCCGCAGTAAGAGCGTAGCCAGGAGCGTTGATCACATTTCGCTCGTCTGGAGTGACCGTTCTGCTGTAGCTCGCCGGAGTAGATGACCGAGAGGACGAGCCGGGCGGACCACTCATGGATTACTGCAGCGATGCGGCCGAATCGCGCGGCCCGGCAACACACGCTCTCTCGGCGACCCACACTCATTTCATGCCCGATTCCTCGTCCCAGCAATTCCTCCGCGATCTCCACGACTCCTCGGACTGATCTTCCTCAAATACGTCTCCGACTCCTTTGTGGTGCGGCAGCGGGAAATCGAGGCGCAGCTGCACGATCCGAAGAGCGACTACTTCCTCGATCCGGAAGAACGTCTTCTGTGTGCCGGCGGCGAAAGGGAGAAAGCAGAATGATGCAGGAAGAAAAACGACCTCAAAGAACGGACAAAGCTCTTCGCGCTGCGGATTATCCGACTTTTTGCGACTCTACCGAAGAGCACGGAAGCGCAGTTACTCGGAAAGCAACTGCTCCGATCAGGAACATCGGTGGGCACGAACTACCGCGAGGCTCATCGCGGCAGGAGCAAACCGGAGTTCGTCGTGAAAATGCGGGGACTCCCTGCGCGAACTCGAAGAGAGCGCCTACTGGCTGGAACTGCTGGTCGAGAGCGGAATCGTCTCTGCCGACAAGCTGCAGCCATTGCGGAAAGAATGCGACGAGCTGACCGCAATCTTCGTCACGATCATCAAGCGCGCCCGCGATCCAGCATGATCTCCTTTCCTCCTTCTTCATCCCGCCTTCCAACTTTCCCTTTCGGCGACCCGCGGTGGCGCTACGGCACGCCGCCGAGGAGGCGGAGGGGAATAGCGGGGGTTGGTGGACCGGCGAGCAGACGCGGCAACGCGAACTTCGCCTGGATCCAGCACATGCTCCATCACCTCGCCCCGCAGGGCAGCATGGCGCTCCTCCTCGCCAATGGCTCCATGAGCAGCGGCTCCGGCGGCGAGGGGCAAATCCGGCAGGCCCTCATCGAGGCCGACCTCGTCGAGTGCTTGGTCGCGCTCCCCGGCCAGCTCTTCACCAATCCGCAGATCCCCGCCTGGATCTGGTTCCTCACAAAGAGCATAAGGGCTCGTCCGCATGGATTGCGCGCGTATCGCGACCGCACTGGCGAAACCCTCTTCATCGAGGCCCGCAAGCTCGGCTTCATGAAAGATCGCGTCTTGCGAGACTTCACCTCAGAGGACCTCGGCACGATTGCAGGCGCGATTCAGAACTGGCGCATCGCCTTGGGAAATGTGGTTGTCGGCAACGGGATGGA
>JAQGOK010000070.1 GCA_028293645.1 Chthoniobacter sp. | reverse complement strand
CCGATCAGCAGCGCCGCCACGATCAGCCAGCGGTGTTCCGCAAAAACCAGCTGCCGCAATTGGCCGGGACGGAAGCCGACGGCCGCCAACAAACCAAATTCACGCCGACGTTCGAGAACGTTGCGCGCGACCACGATGGCCAGACCGGCCGTTCCAAGCAGGAGCCCCAGACCGCCGAGCGCCTGGAAGATCGACAGATACGTGTTTTCCACCGCCTGAAATTCCGCGAGCCGCTGCGCAGTCGAAACAACTTCCAGACCCCGATCAGTCAACGCGCGAGAGAGCTCGTTACGGACCGCCGCCGCGCGATCCGTGGGTGCATTGATCAGGAAGTAGCGGTACCCGCCAGCTCCAGGGAATTTCTCCACGAACCGCTGTTCGGCGATCACGATGTTCCCCTGCAACATCGAGCCAGTGACGGTGCCGGCGATGCGAACGAGGAACGGCGCACCTCGATCATCGCGGTACTCAAGGGTGTCGCCGACTTTCTTCTGCAGCGCCCACTGGAGCGTGTTGGCATCGACAATGCCCGGGACGGCACCATCGGCGGCTGCCGCTGCCAGCCGCTGCCAGGTGTCGTCGTTGGCTTTGCGCAAGAAGGCGTTTCCGAGCTCCTCCGGCTTGACCCCAAGCAGCCGCGGCTGGAGCGCACGGTTGAGGTTCAAGCAGCTCGCATCGTCCCCTTCGCGAACGCGTAATGGGACCACGCGCACGTCCCGCATCGTGGAGTCATTCAGGCCGTAAGCCTCCCGCCCTTTTTCGGTGTTCAGGTCTTCGTAAATGGGCAGCGCCGACTCGCCGACCAGCGCAAATCCGCCGGTGCCGGGATCGCCCGTCTCGCCTTCACGGGGCGGCGTCTTTCGGAACGAGTCCACGGCCACGACCATGAACACGCCGCTCGCCAGCACCGCGATCGTCGCCAGGCTGCGTCCACGCCGCCGCGCGGCGTTGCGCGTGCCGAGCTGGCCCACATTGGACAGTCCTCCAGACTTGTTGCCGGGATCGCTGATCCCGCCACGCCCTCCCGTTGCCAGTGCACGCAAGCCGCCCAGCGCCAATGCCAGCCCAGAAATCAAAAGCAGCGCCCCCGCGCCAAAAAATACACCGGCGCCTTGGAGAAACAGCAGCAGCGCCGCGGCGATCACGACACAAGCACCAGCCAGCCAGAATGGACCGCGTCCGAAAAGCCGCGGCGCGGATTCTACCGCAGAGGACGCAGAGGCGTGTGAGAGATCCGCAGAGGGATGTTTCACTGGCCGTCCCTCTGCGGCGCTCTCCATTTCCTCTGCGCCTCTGCGGTTGAAAAAGCCACGCCCAACCTTGGCTGTCGGTTCCGTCACTTCGCCCGTGAGCAGCTCCCGCGCGCTGTGCCGAAGCTGCCGGCGACTGGCGAGCCACATCGCGATCAGCGCGACCAGCACGCCCGCCACCACCCCGCCCGGAATCGTCAGCGGATTCGCCCCGAACTCAAACTCCACTGCCCCAACCGCGCCTTGCCACACCGTCGCCAGCGCGCGCAGGACCAGCTTCGTGTAAAGCACCGCACCGAACGCCCCGAGCACGCTACCCACGATCGCCAGCACCAGCCCTTCCGCCAAAAACAACCGCCGCACCTGCTTCGGCCGCAGACCGAGCGCGAGCAGCAGGCCGGCTTCGGCGTTCCGTTGCTCGAGCGAGAAGACAAACAGCAGTCCCGTGAGCACCGCCGCGGCGGCGATCAGGAAGAACGAAAAGCTGACGAAGAGCTGGCCGAAATCCACGGGCGCTTTCGTCGCCGCAAGCGCCTGTTCGCGCAGCGGAAGGAAGCTGAGGCCGACCATCTCCGGGGTGAGCTTGGTCTTCAGTTCGGCCGCGAGCGCCTCTTCCGTGACCGTTGCCGGATAGCGGATCGCCGTCACGTTGCCCCACCGATTGCCCCACATCTGCTGGCCGACCGTGATGTTCACGAACGCCTTCGGCGTGCCGCGATACGTCTGCCAATACGCCTCGTCCTGATCGCGGATGCGCGACGTATCCATCGCGAAACCGGGCTGCCAATCGCGGCAGCTTTTCTTGTCCGACAGCCCTGGAAAGTCCGGCATCCAGGAGCTGTTGAGCTGCGGCTCGTTCATGGGCAAAATCTGAATCACCTGAAACTCACGCGTCTGCTCCGTGAGCTGCCGCCGCTCGCCCATCACGAAATAGGTGAGCTTCACCTGCTCGTTCAGGCCGATGCCGAGATCGTCCGCAAGCCACTGATTGATCACGATCTCGTCGTCGTCCAGTTCCGCCGGGAGGAATCCGGACGATGGCGCATCGAGCGCCGTGACCATCGAGTAAGGCACCGACTTTTCGCCCGCGCGGATGTCGTTCACGAGATAAGTCAGCGCGTCCACACCCCGCGGCGCGGTGGCGACGATCTGAGGGACGATAAAGACGCCTGGCGAACGGAGTTCGTGTCCGCCGGTGGCCGAGACTTTGCGGATTTCGAGAGAGGCGTCGGCGGGCTGCCACTCCGCTTGGAACTCGCTTCGGAATGAATCGACTCGCGAGACGAGCGCTGAGTGCATTCTGGCGCTCATCCACTGAGGCACCTCGTAAGAGTACGACCCAATGTGAAGGCTGGCACCACCAACCCAATCTGCAGCCGGATCGTCCGTGGTTGGACGGAGCAGAAGGTTCGCTCTGTCCGCAAACGCTAGCCGCTGTTGCAGCATCGCCAAAGGCACGAGCACCGTGAACGGCGGCACCTGGCTCGCTTGCAAACCGAACCGCCCGAACTCGTCATCAGTGACGATGCTTGCGACTTGCGCGCGGATCGCGACCACTTCGTTTTCCTCGCCGGAAAGCGGCGCGTCTTTGGAGAAAAAGCCCGGCTTCTCGA
>JAQGOK010000026.1 GCA_028293645.1 Chthoniobacter sp. | reverse complement strand
GCTGAATCGCATCTCGCGCGGAGTCTTGAGCCGCGCGGCCGGCGCGATCTGCGGAATGGTCGAAGCGCCACCGCCAGCCGCGCAAGACAGGCCCGTGATCGTGGCGTCGATGTTTGGGAACACGACGGATTGCGTGCAGCACGCCAAGGGGATCCTGGAAGACGCCGGGTTTGAAGTGCTGGTTTTTCACGCGACGGGCACCGGCGGGCGAACCATGGAATCGCTGATCGAAAGCGGCCTCGTGTCCGGTGTGCTCGACATCACCACGACGGAATGGGCGGACGAACTCGTCGGCGGCATGCTCGGCGCCGGGCCGACCCGTTGCGAAGCGGCGGCGCGTCTGGGGCTGCCGACGGTGCTCGTGCCGGGCTGTCTGGACATGGTGAACTTTCACGCGCCCGAAACGGTCCCGGCGCAGTTTGCCGGCCGGAATTTCTACCACCACAATCCGCAGGTCACCCTGATGCGCACGAGTCCCGAAGAGTGCGCCCAACTCGGTCGGATCCTCGCGGAAAAAGCGAACCTCTCGACGGGACCGATCACGGTGCTGCTGCCGACCCGCGGCGTGAGCGTGATCAGCGCACCGGGCGGACCTTTCCATGATCCCGCAGCGGATGCGGCGCTCTTCACGGCGCTGAAGGATCACCTTCGCCCAGAAATCCCCGTGATCGAAATGGCCTGCACGATCAACGACCCGGCCTTCTCCGAAGCCTGTGCGGAGACGTTGCTCAAGGCGCTCGCAGAGTTACCGAAGAAGTAGCCGCGCCGGCGTAAAGCTGGGCCGATGCAGGACGCGCAGACACGACCAGCTTGCGCGTCCCTTGCTCCCGCCGTATCACTTTACCCCCTTACGCCCAAATACGATGAACTGGCTCCTCAAAAAGATCTTCGGATCGCAAAACGCGCGCAGGCTGAAAGAGATGCGGCCTCTGGTCGCGCGGATCAACGAATTCGAGGTGCAGTTTCAGCAACTCTCGACGGAAGAATTGCGGGCGAAGTCGCTGGAGTGGAAGGCCCGCATCTCGGCGATCGAGGACATCGATGAACAACAGCGCGCGCTCGACGCGATATTGCCGGAAGCGTTCGCGGCCGTGAAGAATGCGGCGCGCCGGCTGTGCGGCGAGACGTTCATGGTGTGCGATCAGCCCTACACCTGGAACATGGTGCACTTCGACGTGCAGCTCCTCGGCGGGATGTGTCTGCATCGCGGGATGATCGCAGAGATGGCCACGGGCGAAGGCAAAACCTTGGTCGCAACGCTGCCCCTTTACCTCAATGCGCTCACCGGACGCGGCGCGCATCTCGTGACCACCAACGACTATCTCGCCCGCCGCGATGCGGAGACGATGGGCCAGGTTTACGGAATGCTCGGGCTGACCACGGGCATCATTCAGCACGATCAATATCCCGAGGACCGCCGCGCGCAGTACGCCTGCGACATCTGCTACGGGATGAACTCGGAGTTCGGCTTCGACTACCTGCGCGATAACGGCATGGCGACCTCGAAGGAGCAGCAGGTCCAGCGCGGCTATTACTTCGCGATCGTCGATGAGGTCGATTCGATCCTGATCGATGAAGCGCGTACTCCGTTGATCATCAGCGGCCCGGCGACGGTTTCGACGCACCAATACGACAAGTTCAAACCGCTTGTGGATCAGCTGGTGAAGAAGCAGACGATGCTCTGCAACCGGCTCGTCTCCGACGCGGAGGAGCTCTGGCAGGACGGCAAGACGGATGAATACGGCTCGATGATGTACAAGGTGAAGCTCGGGCAGCCGCGCAACAAAGGATACCTCCGCGCGATGGAAGATCCCGAGAAGCGCCGGTTGATCGACAAGGCGGAGCTCTCCTACTTCGGCGAATCCCGGAAGGAGGAACTCTTCGCACTCAAGGAAGAGCTGTTCTTCATCATCGACGAACGCGCGCATGAAGCCGACCTGAGCGAGCAGGGCCGGCTGTTCATGAATCCGGATGATCCAGACACGTTCGTGCTTCCTGATCTGATTACGCAATTCGCCGAGATCGATCAAAACCCGACCCTCACTGACGCCGAGAAAATCGAGGAGAAGGGCAAGCGCTCCGCGTTCTGCGATCATCAAAGCGAACGCATCCACAACATTTCGCAGCTCCTGCGCGCCTACTGCCTGTTCGAGAAGGACGTGCAGTACGTGGTCGAGGAAGGGAAGGTCATCATCGTCGATGAGTTCACCGGCCGAAAGATGAGCGGACGCCGCTGGAGCGACGGCCTGCATCAGGCGGTCGAGGCGAAGGAGGGCGTGAACATCGATCGCGAGACGCAGACCCTGGCGACGATCACCATTCAGAATTACTTCCGGCTGTATCAGAAGCTCGCGGGCATGACCGGCACGGCGGAGACGGAAGCGAACGAGTTCCAGGACGTTTACAAGCTAGCCGTCGCGGTCATCCCCACAAACCAGCCGTGCATCCGCAAGGACCTCAACGACTTCATCTACAAAACACGCCGCGAGAAATTCAACGCGGTGGTCAAAGAGATCGCGGGCGCCCACGGGAAGGGCCAGCCAGTGCTGGTCGGCACGGTCAGCGTCGAAGCCTCCGAAGTGCTCAGCCGCATGCTGAAGCGCGAAAAGATCCCGCACG
>JAQGOK010000180.1 GCA_028293645.1 Chthoniobacter sp. | reverse complement strand
GAGATCAGGACGCCGCTATCGAGGCGCTCGAAAAAGCGCTGGCTTTGACCACTCCCGGCAATTGGCTCCGCGCTGAGTTGCAGTCGCAAATCATCCGTCTGCACCAGCGCTACCACCGCACACCTGAGCTGGAGCAGCGTTGGAAAAAACACGCTGCTGACAACCCGCGCGATCTCAGCGGTTACCTGCAACTCGTGAGCCTCTACCAGCGACTCGGCGAACTCGAGAATGAGCGCGTCTGGCTTGAGAAGCTGACGCAGCTCGCGCCCAAGAATCCCGACTACCGCCTGCGCCTCGCCCGCTTGCTCGTGCAGATGGATCAACTCGAACCCGCCGCGGCGGTTTACGACGGTCTCTTGAAAGAGCAGCCGGCCAACGTCGATTTCGTCTTCGAACGCGCGAAGCTCGATGTGCAGCGCGACGCGACGCCTGCCGCTCGCGATCGGATCGCCCGGCTGCTGCAAGTCCGCAAAAACGACGAGTCGGTGCGCGCCAAAGCGCTGGAGTTTTACGAACAGAACCGGCTCACCGAACAGATCGAGCAGCATCTCGTGGAAGAAGCAGCCGGCGTCGGCGAGGAGCGGATTCTGGCGCTGGCGAACTTCTACTTCGCTCAACGCCGAACGGCCGACAGCGAGCGGACTTTGAAGCGGCTCGTGAACGCTGCCGCGGCGCCTGACAAACAGGCCGGCGGCCATCTCAAAATCGCGCAGACGCTGAAAGCGCAAAGCCAGCTCGACGCCGCGGTCACCGCGCTCGAAGCGGCGCTGCGGTTGGACCCCGCGAACCGCGAAGGTTACCTGCTGATGGGGGAATTGCGGATGGCGCGAAACGAAGCCTCACTCGCGCAAACGGCCTTGGAAAAAGCGGTGAGCCTTGGCAAAACGCCGGCCGAGCAGATCGCTGCGGAGCAAAAGCTTTTCGAGAGCTTCCGCGGCCAGGCTGAGGAAGCTTTCCCGGGCAAGACGTCCCCTGCCCTGACGCTGACGCTGCCCGGAGGAGCCGCCGCGCCAGTGCCGAATCCGGCGCTGGAAAACCATCTGAGCGCAATGGAACGAGCCGCCGAGGCACAGCCTTCGGCGGAAGCCTGGCTGAGGATTGCGCGTTGGCGCGGCTGGAATCGGGAGGTCCGGTTGGCGGCTGAAGCGGCGCAAAAGGCGCTGGCGATTGAGCCGAAATCCGTGGCTGCCTACGAGTTGATGGTGAAGCTGAGCACGGCGGACGGGCCCTCTTCCGGAGCGGTGTTTCACTTGATGAAATTGATGGAGATCGATCCGGCGAACCGCGCGAGTTACCAGCGGCGGGCCGGGCAGGTCGAGCTGCAAGCCGGCCGGGTCAGCGAAGCCTATGCGATCTTTCAGCAGCTTGTGAAAGAGTCGCCCGGGAACGCGGACGCGCTGACCGATCTCGCGCTCACCCAACAGCGGGCGGAGCGCTGGGCCGAAGCGCTCGAATCGTGGCGGCAGGTCTATGCGCTCAGCCCCCTCTCCAAAAAGAAGGAAGCGTTCGGCCCGCTGCTGCGCGCGTTGGAAAAGCTCGAGCTCCACGCGCAAGCGGCCGAATTGCAGCTCAAGGCAATTGAAGTGGAAGCGGACGAACGCGAGCAATTCGCGCTCTACAACGACTTGCTTGAGCATTGCACCAAACACGGTCTGCTCGAGTGGTTGCACGGTCAGTTCGAGCAAAGGCGCAAGCTGCGCGCGGACGATTATTTCACGGAGATGGCGCTCGGCCGGGTGCTGAAGGCCATGGGGAATAAAGCGGCCGCGTTTGAAGTGCTCGCCGACGCCAGCCATGGCGCAGCGAATCAAGTTGAAGCGTTGCCCGAGCTGATCCGCGAAGCGGAAGATCTTCGCAAGCTGGACGCCGCGGTGCGCCTGCAAGCGCAGCTCGTGCGCCTGATGCCCGCGGCGCAGCCCGAGGCGCTGAGCAAGCTCGCCGAATTGCAGGAAAAGAATTTCGAAATGGAAGAGGCGGCGAAAACCTGGGAACGCGCCGCCGCCAAATTCCCGCGCGACGCGGAGCTTCTGGGCCGGGCCGTCGAGTTTCAGGTCCGCTGGGGCACGCCACAACGCGCGGCCGAACTGCTCCGTAAAATCCGGGTGCTGGAGCCGGCAAATCTCAAGGCGTTGCGCACGCTTGCGGATGTGGCGTTGGAGCTGGGCACAACGGCCGAGGCCGAGGCGTGCCTCGAGCAGATTCTCCAGAACTCGCCGGCGGAACCAACAGGGCCGATCCGTGTTCCAGCGATGAAAGTGGAGGACGCCGGCCGGTTACAGAACAACTATCTCTCGACGGTCCGATCGCGGCAGGGTCGTGCCTCATCGGAGGCGTTGCGCGCGCTCCGCAGCTTCTGGGTGGATGAAGCGGCCGATGCGAAGAGCGGCAACCGCGACTTGCGTCTGGATGCGATCCGTCAGCTTGCGCAGCTCATCCGCAACAAACCGGCTGGTCCTCCAATGGCCAGCTGGATCGCACGTTGGAGAAAAAGCGAGTCGCCTACGGAATCGATCTGGGCGCTGTACTATGCGGGAGCCGGTGAAGCATTGCTCGAGCGACTGCAGGGGCTGATGCAGACGAGCCCGCAAGATTCCAAGATCTTCCAGGCCTACATCTGGCTCGCGCTGCAAACGGGGCAATACCCACAGCTGAAGGCCTGGCTGCAAGACCGGCGTCGGACCCCGAGCGAACGGGATTTTCTGCTGGTCGCGCTCGGTCAGTTCATCGGAGCCGAAGGCGGGAACGATCCGATGTTGCTGGAGAAGCTGTTTCCACAAGGCTTCACTCTGCGGCTGTGGCAAACGGCCGAGCTATTCGCCAGCCGCAATCATTTGCGCGAAGCGACGGTGTTGGGCCGGCGAGTCTTCGACAACCTCACCACGCAGCGGGCGGGTTACGGGCGCGAGCTCGCGCACTGGCACCTGATTCTCGGCGAAGTCGATGTCGCGCGGGAGATTCTTCGCGCCGCGATCCACAGCGCGGGGGAGTCATTCGATGCGGATCTATATGGAGCCTTGCGCGAGTTGTATCTCCTGCTGCCGGCTGCGGAACGCGCAGAGTTCGTCCGGGTGTATTTCGGCGCGATCGACGAAACGGAGCAACCCGTGCATCACGCAATCACCGGGACCCTTTTGCATGGGCTCGCGGGGGACGAAGCGACCGCACGTCAACATCTGGACCGTTTGGTAGAGCTCCGGCCCCTTGCGGGACCCGCATCGACGCCAGAAGACGGCGAACCTGCTACGGCTCGGGTACTCGGAACCGCTGCCTCCCGCCGGTGGCGATGGTTGCAAAACGCAGGTGCGCAGTTGCAAACGTGGAGCCTCGACTCGCTGGCAATGCATCTTTGGAACAAGGTCCTGGCGGACGAGGCGTCCCTCGAGCTGCAGGGTGAGGGAGCGCGCGAGTTCGTCCGCGATGTGCGCCAGCGGCTTCACGCATGGCGGGCGGCGCGCAGCAGTGCTTTTGAGTTTCAGCAGCATGTCGATGAGTTCGCACGCATCTCCGGCCGGGACGGCCTGATCCCGCTCGCCGAAGCGCTGCAAGGCTCCGGAGCGCACGCGCGGGCGATCGAGGTTTACCGCCAGCTCTGGCAACAGGATCCGGCAAATCCGCAAACGCTGCGAAACCTGCTTTCGGCGTGCCGCAACGCCAACGATAACGAAACCGCGGAAGCGGTTCTCTGGCAGTGCGCAAATGACAAGGTCTTGCGAGCGAACGACGCATCACATCGCGAATACCTGCTCCAGCTCGTGGATCTGTTGGAGCGCAAAGGGGATCTGGAACGCGCGCGCGCGGTGCTGGCCGATGCAGTCGAAACAGCCCCGACTGACACGCGACTGCTCGCGCGGCTGGCTCAGCTTCACGAGCGTGGGCAGCGCCCCGACCTCGCGGAAGCGGTTTACCGCAAATTGCTCACCGTCGAGCCCAGCAACACCGCCGCGCGCCTCGGCCTGGCATCCCTGCTCGAGCAGGGAGGTCGTCGCGAAGCTGCGCTGGCGCTGCTTGGCAAAGGCGGCAGCCCGGATCTGGACGCGCGTCTTGCTCACCTGCAACTCCTCGCGGGCCTTGCCGACAACGCACTCGCTACGATCGAGCGGATCCCGCCCCCTCAGCACGTCACGCCCACGCTGAGCATTACGTCCGCGCTCGCGGAAAAGGGCGAACGCAAGCTCGCCCGCAGCGCGCTCCACACGGCCATCGCGCGCACCGCCGACCCCGGTATGAGCTTTCCGCTCTTCTGCAAAGCGGTCGAATTGCTCACGCCGGAGGATCCGCCGGCGACGGTTCGACGCGAAATGCGCCGTCTGCGCCAGGTCACGAGCGAGCAACCAAGTCTGTTGGGAAGCTATCTCGATTTCGCCCAGAAAGAGTCTGCTCGCCTCGGTCTGGCCAAGGACTTCGAGGTCGAAATCAACGAGCTTTGGGCAGGTGGCACGGGCCCGGCCGCCGCGGGCGCCGTCTTGTTGTCCGCCCAGCTCTCGGCCGCAGACCGCACGCTTCCAGAGAAAACGCTCAACGCGTTGCTGAAGCGTGGCGATCACAGCGAAGTGTGGCTCACGCGCGTCGCCACGGTGCTGGAAACCGCGAACCGCTTCGACCTCGTGGCGCGCGCCCACGAGGAGCTGATGCGCGCCTATCCAGCCAATGAACAATACGCGCTCGATGCCGCGCGCAGCCTGCATCGGATTGGCCGTAAGGATGACGCGCGCACGTTGCTCGAACGGCTGGTGAACCGCACGGTGATCAACCCCGAGATAGCCGGGCGCGTTGCCCAGGAGTTTGCCGCGATGGGTGAGAACGCGCGGGCCCAACAGCTTTACGAGCAGGCGTTGCGGAGCGATCCCATGGCGCGCGACCATGCATCGCACGTGGCGTATGCGCGTTTTCAGATCGCGGCCGGAGATCTGCCCGGCGCTGGACGGACGCTCCGCGGCGCGTTTGCGAATCCGGCGAATCGGGAGTTTGGAGTGATTCTCGAGTGGCTCACTGCCGCCGGCCGAGGCGATCAGATCGATGCCGGGCTTGCGGAGCTTCAACTCGCGCCAGCGCGACGCACGGGTGTCCATCGCGCCCGCCTGGCTGGACTTCTTGAGGAAAAAAACCTGGCCGAGGCGGTGGCACTGATCGAGAGCCATCCAGAGATCGCCACGCTCGGAGCCTTCTCCACACTTCGGGAGCTGGCGAAACAGGAGCAGAGTTTCAACGGGCTCGCGACGCTCCTGGAGAAACTCGTCACACAGGCGGCGGAAGGTTCGGATTGGCCGCTGCAATTGGCCCGGGTTTACGGCGAGTGGGGCGCGGTCGAAATGGGCGCGGGGAAGAACCAGCCCGCGCTGCAGCATCTCCGGCGTGCGCACGAGCTGCGGCCCGGCTTGTTTGAGATCGCGCGGGACCTCTCGAGTCTGCAAGCCCAGGCGGGTTCGACAAAGGACGCGATCGGCACGCTGGAGAGTTACCTGGCTGTGGGCACGAACCCGGCCGAAATCGAAAAAGCGCAGGCCTTGCTCGGCAAAGTGAAGTCGGGCGCCAAGCTCTAAATTCCCGAACCTTTACAGGCCTCGCGCGGTGTGGCATTCCTGCGCCGTGCGTCGCCTCCTACCGGCCCTCCTTCTCCTCCTCAGCGTGGATGTGATCCAGAGTGCGCCCAAGGAGATACCGCTCGGGCGAAGCTTGAAAGAGCGGTTCAATAGCTCGCTCGAAGAGCAGCAGGCCTTGGTTTTCGATACCCGGCAGGGCTCGGTGGGCAATGGACGTTCGTTCAACGCAGGCTCGGCGCGGACCAAGGATTTCTACGTCAGCAAAAAGTTCGCGCCGGCTGCTTATCAGCCCAAAGAGTTTCG
>JAQGOK010000171.1 GCA_028293645.1 Chthoniobacter sp. | reverse complement strand
CGGCGGAGGAAAGCGCGGAGCTGTTGAACGCACTCGGCGCCAGTCTCGCTGCACGCGTGCCGGTCCGCGCGCCGCTCACGACGAACGGGCGGCTGGTGCTCATCGGGGCGGCACTCGTGACGATTGGTTTTTCCCTCCCGTGGTTTGCATTCTCGTGCAGATCTCCGGCGGCAGTGTCGCGAATGGGCTGGGCTGGGCCGTGTTGCTGCTGGGATTGCGGGCGGCGCTCCTGCCGCAAGTCGCACAGACAGTGGATGCCACCCAGCGGACCGTTCGTTCCCTCGCGCTCGGCGCCGGCACCATCCTCGTGCTCTACCTCGCGACGCAAAGCGTGCGCGCGGTGGCGTTCGGGCTCTGTGTCACGATCGCGGGATACGCACTCGAGTGGCTCGGCATCTCGCGTGAGCAAAACGCGTAGTCTCGTTGAAGGATGAGTGGTTGAACGCCGGTACCAATGTGCCTTGCGTGTTCGGTCCGGCTGCGCGATTTCCGTAAGCCCCCGATGAACGTTCCCCGCCGACTCTCAGTTTCCACGGCAGCGGCCGGGGTTTTGATCGCTCTTCTCGCAGGTTCGTCGTCCTCCGCCGCGGATCGGGTCAGCTTCAACCGCGACGTCCGTCCGATCCTCTCGGATAAGTGTTTTCATTGTCACGGGCCGGACGAAAAGAAGCGGGACTCCGGCCTGCGGCTCGATGTGCGCGCCGAGGCAGTCAAGGAGCGTGACGGCATCCATGCCATTGTTCCGGGGGAGCCGGCCGCGAGCGATTTGATCGTCCGCATCACGAGCACGGATCGCGACGAAATGATGCCGCCGCCGAAGGCGAAACTGGGTGCGCTCACACCTGCCGAAGCGGAGATCATCAAACGGTGGATCGCCGAAGGCGCGGAATACGAGCAGCACTGGTCGCTGATGCCACCGAGGCCGAGCGATGCGCGGGACATCGACGTGCTGGTGGAACGCGGTCTGGCAGCTCGTGGCTTGCAGGGACAGCCCGAAGCGGATGCGAACACCTTGATTCGCCGCGTCACGTTTGATCTCACCGGCCTGCCGCCGACGCCTGCCGAAGTGGAAGCGTTCGTGAAAGCCTCAATCGGCAATCGCCAATGGGCATTGGGCAATCTCGTGGACCGCCTGCTCGCCTCGCCCGCCTTCGGCGAACGCATGGCTGTGGATTGGCTCGATATCTCGCGTTACGCCGACAGCTACGGCTTTCAAGTCGATCGCGAGCGCGCGGTCTGGCCGTGGCGGGATTGGGTGATCCGCGCGTTCAACGACAACCTGCCGTTCGACCAATTCATCACCTGGCAGCTCGCCGGCGATTTGCTGCCGAACGCGACCGACGATCAGGTTCTAGCCACCGCATTCAACCGTCTCCACCAGCAGGAAGCGGAAGGCGGCAGCGTCGAGGAGGAATACCGCGTCGAGTATGTGGCCGATCGCGTGCAGACGTTCGCCACGGCGTTCCTCGGGCTCACTTTCGAATGCGCGCGCTGCCACGACCACAAGTTCGATCCGATCACGCAGAAGGATTACTACCAGCTCTTCTCCATCTTCCAGAACATCGACGAGGCGGGGCTTTACTCGTTCTTCACGAACTCTCCGCCAACGCCGACACTGGAAATCGCGGATACGCCGGCGAAGCTGCGACTCGCCGCGCTGCAACGCAAGGTGACTGAAGCGGAACAGCGGTTGGCGGCCGTGCGGCAGAAGCAAAACGCGTTGGTCAGTTGGCTCGCCTCACCGCGGGCGCGTGTCGAAGTGCGTGGCGAGATCGGCGGATTTGGTTTCGAAACGCTCGAGCAAGGGAGGCTCGTGAACTGGATGGATGATGCGAAGCCCGCGACCGTGAAAGGCGAAAACAAGCTCGTGCCCGGCCGCTTCGGGAACGCGGTCGAGTTCACTGGGGACGATCCGGTGGATCTCCCGTTCGGGAATTTCCAGCGCTACGAGCCATTCAGCGTCGCGCTCTGGATCAAGACGCCGGATGTGAAGGAGCGCGCGGTGGTGTTCCATCGCTCCAGAGCGTGGACCGATGCAGCGAGCCGCGGTTACGAGCTGCTGATTGAGGAGGGGAAACTCAAGTGGTCGTTGATTCACTTTTGGCCAGGCAACGCGATCTCGATCCGTGCGGAAAGAGCGTTGCCGCTCAACGCGTGGACACACGTCGTGGTGACCAGCGATGGCAGTAGTCGCGCGGCCGGATTGCGGGTCTATGTCGATGGCCAGCTCGCGCCTGTCGAAGTGATCAAGGATGCGCTGACGCGAGACATTACCGGCGGCGGCGGGGACAACATTGCGCTCGGGGAGCGATTCCGCGATCGCGGATTCAAGGGCGGCGCAATCGACGAGTTCCGCGTCTTCGGTCGCGAACTGACGCCAGCCGAAGTGCGCGCGACGATGGACGAAGCCGCACTCATCGGGAAAGAAGCGCTCCAGGAATATTTCCTCGTCACGACGGATGGAGACTATGCGAAGGAACTCGCGGCACTTCAGGTCGCGCGCGGTGAGCTCGCGAAAGCGGTCGAGGGGATCGAAGAGATCATGGTGATGCGTGAGTTGGCGCAGCCGAAGAAGGCGTTCGTTCTTCTTCGCGGACAGTACGATCAGCGGCGGGACGAAGTCGGCCCCGGCACGCCGTCGGCGCTCGCGCCCTGGGCGCCTGACGCGCCGAAGAACCGGCTGGGACTCGCGCAGTGGCTCACCGATCCGCAGCACCCGCTCACCGCGCGAGTGATCGTGAATCGTTTCTGGCAAAGCATCTTCGGCCAGGGGCTGGTGAAAACGCCGGAGGATTTTGGAAGCCAGGGCGCGCGCCCCGTTTATCCGGAAGTGCTCGATTTGCTCGCGCTGAGGTTCGTCCAGAGCGGTTGGAATACGAAGGCGTTGATCAAGAGCATCGTGATGAGTCGCACCTACCGGCAGCGCAGCTTCGCAGATGCGAAGACGATGGCCGACGATCCGGAAAACGAGCTGCTCGCCCGTGGCCCGCGCTTTCGCCTGAGCGCGGAAATGATTCGTGACAACGCGCTCGCCGCGTCGGGTTTGCTGAACCCGCAGATCGGCGGCGCATCCGTGAATCCGTACGAGATGAGCGAGGCTTTCAAACCGCAGGATCCGAGCGGCGGTCCGGGCCTGTATCGGCGCAGCATCTATACGAAGTGGCGCCGCACCGGTCCGCCGCCGGCGATGATCGCGTTCGATGCGCCGCGGCGAGCCGTCTGCGTCGTCAAACGCGAGCGTACCGATTCGCCGTTGCAGGCTCTCATCCTTCTCAATGGCACGCAGTTCGTGGAAGCCGCGCGGCTGCTTGGCGAGAAGCTGCATCGCGAAGCAGCCGGTGATGTCGCCGCGATGATCGAGGGGGCGTTTCTCCGCTGCCTCAGCCGTCCGCCCGATGCGCGCGAGCGCGAGATCATGCAGCAGCTCTACGCGGAGCAGCTTGCGCATTTCAGCTCGAAGCCGGAAGAGGCTGCGGCCTTGCTCAAAGTCGGAAGTGCACCGGCGCCAAAGGATGCTCCCGCAGCCGAGCTGGCCGCCGCAGCGGTCCTCGCGCAGACCTTGCTCAATCACGATGCTTCGGTGGTGAAAAGATGAACATGGACCTCACAGCCCTTCCTCCTGCTGCGGCGCCGCTCAACCGACGCACCTTTCTGAATCGCTTCGGCATGGGCCTCGGCGGCGTCGCGCTCGGCGAAATGCTCGGTGGCAACGCGCGGGCCGCATCGGGTGGCGACCATGGCGTTCTCGGCCACCCACATTTTGCGCCGAAGGCGAAGCGGATCATCTATCTCTTCATGTCGGGCGGGCCTTCGCAGATCGACCTCTTCGATCACAAGCCGCTCCTCAATCGGCGCCACGGCGAGCAGCTTCCCGACTCGATCCGCGGCGGACAGCGCCTCACCGGCATGTCGGGCCATCAGTCCTCCATTCCGCTGGTCGGATCGCCGTTCAAGTTTGCGCAACACGGGAAATCCGGCGCGTGGTTCAGCGAGTTGCTGCCGCACACGGCTGGCATCGCGGACGAGATCTGTGTGGTGCGTTCGATGTTCAGCGAAGCGATCAATCACGGCCCGGGCGTGACTTTTTTTCAGACCGGTTCGCAGATTGCCGGAAGGCCGAGCATGGGTTCGTGGCTGAGCTACGGACTTGGGCAGGAAAACGAAAACCTGCCGTCCTTTGTCGTGCTGATCACCAAGGACAAAGGCGGGCAGCCGCTCGGCTCACATCTGTGGGGCAGCGGGTTTTTGGCGGCGCGACATCAAGGCGTGCAGTTTCGGGCGGCGAAAGATCCGGTGCTGTATCTCGGAAATCCTGCAGGCGTCAGCGCGGAGAGCCGCCGGCTGATGCTCGATCGGCTCCGCGAGCTGCACCAGCATCAGCTCGAAGGCACGCCTGACGCGGAGATCGCGAACCGGATTGATCAATACGAGATGGCCTTTCGGATGCAGACCAGCATCCCGGAAGTCGCAGACATTTCGCAGGAATTGCCCGAGACGCTCGCGTCGTACGGGCCGGACGTGCAGACGCCCGGAACGTTCGCGGCCAATTGTTTGCAAGCGCGCCGGCTCGCCGAGAAAGGCGTGCGCTTCATCCAGCTTTATCATCAGGATTGGGATCATCACGGTGGCCTTCCCGGCGCGTTGCCGAAGCTTTGCCAGGAGACCGATCAGCCTGCCGCTGCATTGATCAAAGATCTGAAAGCGCGCGGCTTGCTCGACGACACGCTGGTCGTCTGGGGCGGCGAGTTCGGGCGCACGAACTATTGCCAGGGCAAGATCCAGACGAACTTCGGGCGCGATCATCATCCGCGCTGCTTCACCGCGTGGATGGCGGGCGGCGGGATCAAGCCCGGTGCGGTGTTCGGAGAGACGGATGAGTTTGGCTACAACGTGGTCAACGATGGCGTTCACGTGCACGACTTCCACGCGACGCTCCTGCACCTGCTCGGGATCGATCACGAGCGGCTCACCTACAAGTTTCAGGGCCGGCGCTACCGGCTCACGGATGTGGAAGGCAAGGTCGTGAAAGGCATCCTCGCGTAGCTGGAGCAGGGGATTCGCGCCAATGCTCAAGCTAACAGACGGTAACGAGCCGCCGTGACCGTAGGGGAACCCGTTGGGTTCCCCAGGTTGTTTGCGAGAATCGGGAACCTGGCAGGTTCCCCTACAGCCTCTCAGCGCGAGACGGCCTGCGTTCCTGTGGCCCTTTCGGCCCCGGCGGCGAAGATCTGCATCTCGTGGATCGACCAGAAGTTCCCCTGCGCTGAGCCCGTTTGCGTGATGCGGATGAACTTCGCCGTCGCGGGTTCGAAGGGGAGCTCGGTGCGCGGAGCGTTGCCTGCGCCTTTCGCGATCGGCTTGCTCCAGTTCGTTCCATCGGCCGAGAGCTCGACGAAGTAACCGCGCGGGTAATCGTTCGCGGACTTCGCCGTATCGAGCTCGATGCCGGCGATGAGCGTCGGTTGCGGCAGCTCGACGGTGAACGTCATGCCAGGGCTCTGAAACGCTTTCGTGTCGAACCGCGTGTTGGGATCGCCATCGATCGCGAGTGGCGCCGCCGCCGAGTTGTGGCTCGCGCTCACTTTCCAACCTTTGCGGTTGAGCGGCTGCGGAGTGGCCGCGCGAAGCTCCGCGACGGTCCACGGTTGGGTGCGCTGGGTGGTGGCCACGCGGGCGCGAGCAACGTCTTCCGGTGCGACGAAACCGGCGCGGTTGCCGAATGAATTTCGCGTGAAGGAAAGCACGCTCGCGATCCAGCGATCGTCGTTCGCGGCCATCGGGATCATGATGCCTTCGTATTTTTTACCGTCGATGTCGCCGGTCAGGCCGTGGAGCAGCACGTAGATCGAGGCGTCGCGATGACCGAGCATCGTCTTCGAGCCGACCAGCGAAGGCGCGAGCATGTGCCCCGGTGGCGCGCCAGCCATGGGCAGACCTTTGCCGTCCTGACCGTGGCAGGTCGCGCACAGCGTGTTGTAGATCTCGGCGCCCTCCGTCATCAGCTTTTTCTGCTCGGGCGTGAGCACGGCGGTGGCAGTCTGCTGGACCGGCGGATGCAGGATCGCGCTGGCGATGGAACGGACTCCGAGCGCTGGGCTTTTTTCCGCATCGGCAAGGACTTGCTCGACGTTGGGCAGCTTCAGGACCTTGGCGGTGAGCATCGCCTGGAGTGCCGCGTCCGCTTGATCCGATCTGGCAAATGCGAGCACCTCCGCACCGAGTGAGGTGTCGCCCTTTTTGTGCAGCGTCTCGCTTACCCGGATCGCCGCGACGCGAAGCTGTGGGTGCGCGTCTTTCAGCTTCTCCCGGACGAGCCCGGCATCCGCGGAGTCGAGTCCTTCGAGCGTCCAGAGCGCGTGCAAGCGGGCGAGGTGGTTTTCATGGCTGCGCGCCATCTGCGTGAGCGCGGGCACGGCCGTCTTGTCCTGCTTCAACACGAGCAGCTTCTGCGCGGTATCGCGCCACCAACCGTTGGGATGTGCGAGATGCGCGACAAGCTGCGCGGGCGTTTCGCGATACATCTGCGGCTGCGGCCCGAGCTTGGTCGTGTCATGCACGAGCCGCCAGATGCGCCCGCGATCGGTGATCTTGTCGAAGGAATGCTGCTCCACGACTTTTCGGAGATAGGAGCCGGGGTTCACCCAGTTTCCTTCCTGGATGATGCCGCGATACATGTCGGTGATGTAGAGCGTGCCGTCGGGCGCGTTGGAGATATTCACCGGGCGGAAACAGAGATCGGTCGAGCGCAGGAACTCGCTCTTTTGCTCCTGGTATGGATTCGTGAGCACGAGCAGGCCGCCATCGTTCGTCACTTTCGCGCGGCGCACCAGGCGGCCGACCGGCTCGCCCGCAAAGATATCGCCGCGCAATTCCGCTGGCAGCCGATCGCCGCGATAATAGTCCACGCCCGCCGTGCCGGTGAAATGATTCAACGTGCCGTCCGGCTCGCGCACCCGGCTCTTCCCCCCCTGGAAGTCCCGCACTCCCGCGACTGGGAAAACTTCCTTGAAGCCTTTGGCGAGCTGCGCGCCGAAATTGAACCGCCCATAAACCGGTGGCTTCTGAAACGACACAATGCCGCCCTCGCCACCGGCATTCGCATACACGGTGTTGCCGAAGTCATCCTGGCCGACGCCCCATTGCGAGTCGGGGCTGGGGACCGATTCCTTGATCACGCCGCCCGGCGTCCAACGCAGACGAAAGCTGTTGTAGGTCGTGTAGAGCCAGTTATCGACCGCCCAGATGAGTCCGCTCGGCTGATGCTCCAGGTTGCCGCCGCGCGGACCGCCTTCAAACCACAGCTCCTTTTTATCCGCGACCCCGTCGCCGTTTGTGTCGGTGTGGAGGTAAAGGTCGAGCGTGTTGGTTTCGCCGATGACGCACTCGCCATCGCGGAGCGGCAGGATGATGCGCGGAAGGAGCAGTTTGTCGGCGAAGACCGTGTGCTTGTCGAAAACGCCGTCGCCTTTGCTCGACCAATGCAGCGAGACGCGGCTCGTCGGCACCAGCTCCTCCGTGCCATTGATGTCCTGCATGTAAGTGAGCATCTCGGCGACGAACATCCGGCCGTTGCCATCGAATGCGCAGACGACCGGCTCCTTGATCTCCGGCTCACTGAGCACCAGTTCCATCCGGTAGCCCGGCGGAAGCTGGAACGTCTTCGCTTGATCCTGCGGCGATAGTGCCTGAACCGGAGCGGGGGCAGGATTCGCTTCGTCAGCGGCGGTCGCGGTGAGTGCGGTTGTGGGGACGGCGATGGCGATGGCGAATGCGAGACGGGAGATGCGAAGGGAGAGTTTCACGCGGTATTCTTTCGGAAAGGGAGGGGCGCAGTATTGCACGGGACTGGAGTGATTGTGACAAGGAGTCTGGAGGCCGTCGTGTTAGGCATGTCTTTGCACACCGATGCTGATAGTTCCCGCACTCCACTTTCGTTTCAGCCCCTTTGAACAAACAGCTCCTCGTCGAAAAGATCATCGCCAGCCTCGCCGCGGGCTTGCAAGGGTACGCCCGTTCCGCGCAGGCGGCGCATGCCGAAGCCACGGACGAGCAGAGCAAGGCGGAGAACAAGTACGACACGCGCGGCCTGGAGGCGTCGTACCTCGCGCACGGGCAATCGCGTCAGGCGGCTGAAGTGATGCAGGCGATCGCGCAATACGAGTCCCTCGTGCTGCGCGCGTTTGGACCGAAGGAGCCGATCGACATTGGCGCAATCGTGGAGGTCGAGAGAGCAGGGGAGCGCGCCGTCTATTTCATCGGTCCCAGTGCGGGCGGCGTGGAGATCGAGTGCGATGGCGAACCCGTGCTGGTGATCACTCCGCAATCGCCTTTGAGCCGGCAGCTCATTGGACATCGGCAAGGCAAGCGCCTGGAAGTGACCATTGGTCACTCACGCGATCGCTGCCACATCGTGGCGGTGAGCTGACGAGCAGCGCCCGCGCACGCTGCTCAAAACTCCATCATTTGTCCGGCTTCAAACGTAGCACGGCTGTGACCGGATAATGATCCGATGGAACGGGCGGAGTCGCGGCAGCGGGGCGCACGATGCTGCTGGCGATCGGCTCAAAGTCGCGCGTGTGAAGAATCCAATCGATCCGCGCTCCGGTGATGGTGCCTTTGAAGCCGTTGAAGCTCGCCTCGTCTGGCAGGCGTTCCGGATGCGTGATGCGATAGCTGTCGAGCAATGCCAGGCCCGGAGTGGTGGACGCGGTCAGCGTGCGATACGGCCCGTCATCTTCCGTGCAGTTGAAATCGCCGGTGAGGACGACGGGCACTCCTTGCGCGAGCGTCGGGAGCTGGCGGCGCAGCAGTTTCGCCGACTCCTCACGAGCGAGCGCGCTTTCATGATCGAAGTGCGTGTTTGCGTGGAGTAACACGCGGCCGGAATGCCGGTCGCGGAGTCTGGCCCACGTGCAGATGCGCACGCAGGCGGCTTTCCACGAGGCACTGCCGACCGTGTTCGGCGCTTCGGAAAGCCAGAACGTCCCGGAGTCCACCGCTTCGAAGCGCGTCGTACGATAGAGGATCGCGGACCACTCGCCGCTGCGTGCGCCATCATCACGTGCCACTCCGACGCGCGTGTATTCCGGGAACATCCGTCCGAGTTCGTCGAACTGATCGGCGAGCACCTCCTGAGTGCCGAGCAGATCCGGGTCAAAGTCGCGAATCGTGGCCGCGACTTTCTCGGTGCGGAACTGCCAGCCGTTCGGTCCATCCTTCGCGCCGGAGTTGCGGATGTTGAAGGTCATCACCCGCAACGTGTCGGGCGCGGGAGCGGGGGCTTGTGCGGCGGCGAAAGCGACAGTTGTCGCGAAGCAAACTGCGGTGAGCCAGAGTCGGAGGGAGTTCATTGCGCCGAAGAGAATGCCTCAAGCAAAGCGGAAGGTCACCTCTGGTTTCCGCGTGACGGTCTCCTCGCGTCGAGTGCTTCCGAATTCCAGCCTAAGACTCCGGGCGTTGATCCGCTGTAGTCGTTGACCTATTCTCGCTCCGCTCCCCCGCAGAATGATTCCCCGCCTGCTCCCGTTCCTCGCCTGCGCGATTGCGTGCGGCATCGTCGCGGAAGCCCGTGCAGCGGATCCCGTCGCGCAGTTTGAACGCGAAGTGCGGCCGCTCTTGGAGGAGCGCTGCTTCGAATGCCACGGCCCGGAGAAACAGAAGGGCGGCCTGCGGCTCGATCAGAAAGCAGGCATCCTTGGCCAGGGTGACTCCGAGTCTCCGGCGGTAATTCCGGGCAATCACGCCGGGAGTGAAGTCACCAAACGCATTCTCTCGACCGACCCGGACGAAACGATGCCGCCGAAAGGCAAGCGGCTCACACCGGAGGAGATCGCGTCGATCAAGCAGTGGATCGACAAGGGTGCGCATTGGCCGCCGAGCAAAGAGCCGGAGCCCGAGATCGCTGCGGCTCCGCAGGCGATGGCGGTAACCGCAAAGGACCGCGAGTTCTGGGCTTTCCAGAAGCCGCAACGGAAGACGGCGGCCGCGCAAAACGATCCGTGGATTCGCCAGCCGATCGACGGCTTCATCCTTGCGCGCATGCGCGAACGCGGACTCGCTCCGACGCATGAGGCAGCGCGCGAGAGGTTCATTCGTCGCGCCACTTTTGACATCACCGGCCTGCCGCCCACGCCCGAGGAGGTCGATCGCTTCCTCGCGGACCAGAGCGATGAAGCGCATGCGCGGCTCGTCGATCGGCTGCTCGCTTCGGCGCGCTTTGGCGAACGCCTCGCGAGCATGTGGCTGCCGCTGGCGCGTTACGCCGAAGATCAGGCGCATCAAGTCGGTGACGACACGAAGTTCTTCTACGGCAACGCGCATCTCTATCGCGCGTGGGTGATCGACGCCTTCAATCGCGACCTGCCGTACGACCAGTTTCTGAAGCTGCAGCTCGCCGCCGATGTTCTGCCGAGTTCGCGCTCCGCCGACCTCGCTGCGCTTGGTTTCCTCG
This sequence comes from Chthoniobacter sp., assembly GCA_028293645.1. Taxonomy (GTDB): domain Bacteria; phylum Verrucomicrobiota; class Verrucomicrobiia; order Chthoniobacterales; family Chthoniobacteraceae; genus Chthoniobacter. The sequence goes on along the minus strand of JAQGOK010000171.1, from coordinate 17,296 downwards.
GCCTCGGGCCGAAATACTACAACCGCAACCGCGTCGAAGTGATGGCCGATGAATGGGAAGATCGCGTGGATACGGTGAGCCGGACGATGCTCGGGCTGACGGTCGCGTGCGCGCGCTGCCACGACCACAAATTCGACCCGATCACCGCGGCGGATTACCACGCGCTTGCCGGAGTGTTCGCGAGTACGCGGATGGTGAATCGGATGCCCGACGGCACGCCAGAAAAGGAGAACACCAAGGCGGACAAGCTCCATCCGGCGACTTTGCACGTCGTCGAAGAGGGCGACTTGCAGAACCTGAACGTCTTCATCCGCGGCAACGTGACGCGCAAAGGTCCGGTCGTGCCGCGCCGGTTCCTCGCGGTGCTCTCGCAGGACGAGCCCGAGTCTTTTCGCGCTGGCAGCGGGCGCGCGGAACTCGCCGAGGCGATCGCGAGCGCGGACAATCCGCTCACGGCGCGGGTCATCGTGAATCGCGTGTGGGGGCTCTTCGTCGGGCAACCGCTCGTCTCGACGCCAAGCAATCTTGGGCATTCCGGCGCGACGCCGAGCCACCCCGAATTGCTCGACGATCTCGCCGTGCGCTTCGCCGAGGGTGGCTGGTCGATCAAGAGCCTTGTGCGCGAGATCACGCTGTCGGCAACGTATCGACAGAAGTCGGATGGGACCGCCGAGAGCGCGCAACAGGATCCGGACAATGAGCTGCTTTCGCGAATGAGCCGTCGCCGTCTGTCCATCGAGCAATGGCGCGATGCCGTCCTCGCGGTCTCAGGCGAGCTCACCGAAGCACCCGGCGCGCGGTCGAGGGAACTCGATGATCCGGCGAATTCACTCCGCACGGTTTACGCACGGATCAGCCGGCTGAAACTCAACGATCTGCTGATGCAGTTCGATTACCCCGACGCGAACGTGCACGCGGAAAAGCGATCGGTGACGACCACGCCAACCCAGAAGCTTTTCCTGCTCAACAGTCCGTTCGTGCAGAAACGCGCCGCCGCTTTCGCGATGCGTTTGCAAACGATCGAAGCGGGCGATGAGGAGCGGCTGATCGCGGCTTATCGTCTCCTCTTTGGCCGTGCGCCCGACGATCGCGAGCGCGCGCTCGGGATCGCTTTTCTGCGGCAGGCGCCGACCGCCGATCTTCCGCAATGGGAGCGCTACGCGCAGCTTCTCCTCGTCTCCAACGAAATGCTCTATGTGGACTGATCTCCAATCCTGCTGCGGTGCCGCTCCGGATGGCATGCTGTTGAACCGTCGGCAGATGCTCGGTCGCATGTGCGCCGGCTTTGGGATGCTAGGGCTGGCGAGTCTCGTCGGCACGACGGCCTCCGCCGGCACAACGGTTCCGCGCATTCCGCACTTTGCACCGAAGGCGAAGCGCCTCGTTTTCCTCTTCATGAATGGAGGGCCGTCCCATCTCGACACGTTCGACCCGAAGCCCGCGCTCCTTGCGCATGCCGGGGAACAGCCGAGCGGCGAGCTTTACAAAAAGAGCAAAGGCACCGGCTACATGCCGTCGCCGTTTGCCTTCCAGCGGCACGGCCAGAGCGGCATGGAAGTGAGCGAGACACTGCCGCATCTCGCGAGCGTGATCGACGAATGCTGCGTCATTCGTTCGATGCATACCGACGTGCCAAATCACGAGCCGGCGCTGCTGCAGATGCACACCGGCAACCTTCAGCCGATCCGTCCGTCACTGGGTTCGTGGCTCCTCTACGGGCTCGGCAGTTCCAACGCGAATCTACCGGGCTACGTCGTGCTTCGCCCCAGCTCGAAGATCGTCGTCGGCCCGGCGCTTTGGAGCAGCAGCTTTCTGCCGGCCGAAAATCAGGCGACCAGCGTGCTGACGAGCGACATGAACGTGGACAAGCTGCTCGCGAACATTCGCAATCCGCATCTTTCCGAACCGGAGCAGCGCCACGACCTCGATCTGCTCGCGCAGCTCAATCAGCATCATCTCGCGCAACGCGGCGCCGATCCGCGGCTCGAGGGCGAGATCCGCGCGATGGAAACCGCGTTCCACATGCAGCGGGAGGCGATGACCACGTTCGACATTTCCCGCGAACCGCAGGCGATGCGCGAGGCTTATGGCGACACGCCCTTCGCGCGATCCTGTCTGCTCGCGCGCCGGCTTCTCGAGGACGGAGTCCGCGTGGTCAGCGTGTACTACACGAGCTCGGATAATCAGCCGTGGGACACGCATGCGAATCACAATGATCGCCACCAAAAGCTCTGCGCGGACGGCGACCGCGCCGCCGCCGCGCTGATCTCGGACTTAAAGCAGCGCGGGATGCTGGACGACACGCTGGTCGTTTGGGGAGGGGAATTCGGCCGGACGCCTTACGCCGAGAACAACGACAAGAACAAGGCCGGTCGCGACCATCACCACACTGCGTTTTCCATGTTGCTCGCCGGCGGCGGAGTGAAAGGTGGGCTGGCTTTTGGTGCGACCGACGAGCTCGGAATGCGCGCCGTTGAGAAACCGGTGCACGTCCACGATCTGCACGCGACGATCCTGCACCTCATGGGCCTGGATCACGAAAAGCTGACCTACCGCTACGCCGGCCGGGACTTCCGCCTCACCGACGTGCATGGCCGCGTGGTGAACGAGATCATCGCCTAGTCCGAAGGCCAGGCGGTGTGGCCGGATGATCGCGGCCTCTCGCGGCTACTGGTTTGCCGCGTTCATCAGTTCGAAGGTTTCGAACAGGAGACCCAAATCAACGACCTCGTTCGCTGCGCTTTTCAGTCCGCTTCCCAACATCTGAGCGGTTGACGCCACTTCGACCCGGATTCCCCGCCGGCGGAGCTGCAACGCAAGATGCGCGAAATCGGCGTCGCCGGTGACCAGGACGACAACGTCCGGTCGCATCTCGACCGAGAGCTCCACCGCATCGATTGCCATCAAGACGTCCACGTTCGCTTTGTAATGGCGGCCGTCGCCCGGCGAGCCATCCTTCGCCACGACCAGAAACCCATGGGAGCGCAGCCAATGCAGGAATTTGTGCTTCTTCTCTCGCTCGCTCTGCCACTCGGCCATCGGTGGAGGCAACCCAGCGTAGATCACCATTTCGATGAGTTGCCGCCCCTGGTCGGCTCTCGTGAGGAAGTCTCGCAGACCGAGCCAGTCCAGCTTGCGGCCCACGGCGCGCACGGAACTCACCACATTGGACTCATCCACGAAGATCAGGACGCGCGCGTTTCCCATATGCAAATCACGGCTCAACGCGCCAGATCCGGCACCGCGGCCGGGGCGATCGCATTGCGGCTGAAACGCTGCCCCAGCCAGGTCTGCATCCGGTCCATGTAGAGGTAAACGACCGGCGTGATATAGAGCGTCAGGATTTGTGAGAAGACCAAGCCTCCGACCACCGCCAGGCCCAGCGGCCGACGCGACTCAGCGCCAGCGCCGATGCCCAGCGCGATTGGCAGCGCGCCCATCAATGCGGCGAAGGTGGTCATCATGATCGGCCGAAAGCGCACGAGACAGGCCTCGACGATCGACTCGGCGGGCGGCTTGCCTTGATGGCGTTCGGACTCGAGCGCGAAGTCGATCATCATGATCGCGTTCTTCTTCACGATGCCGATCAACATCAGGATGCCCACGAAGCCATAAACGCTGAGGTCTTCACCGAAGAGCATGAGCGTGACCAGCGCGCCGACGCCGGCGGCGGGCAGACCGGAGAGGATGGTGAGTGGATGGATGAAGCTTTCGTAGAGAATTCCGAGAACGAGATAGATGACGAGCACCGCCATGATCAAGAGCAGGCCCAAGTTGCCGAGGGAGGACTGAAAGGCGGCCGCTTCACCTTGGAATCGCGTGCTGACGGTAGCTGGCACGACGCCCGCGACGGCGGCTTCGATTTGATCGACCGCGGCGCCGAGCGAGACGCCAGGCAGGGTGTTGAAGGAAACGGTGACCGCCGGAAGCTGCCCGAGATGGTTGACCGTCAACGGACCGGTCGTGTTGCTGATCTCGGCCACGGCATCGAGCGGCACGAGGTCGCCGGCGGCCGAGCGCAGATACATCGCCGATAGGCGCTCCGGCGTTTCCTGGAAAAGCGGCCGGACCTCGATGATCACCGAATACTCGTCAGCGGAAGTGTAGATGTTCGAGACCTCGCGGCTGCCGTAAGCGTTGTAGAGCGCGGAGTCGATCTGCTCGGCGGTGATGCCGAGCGTGCCCGCCTTGTCGCGGTCGATCTTTACGAAAACCTGCGGGCTGTTCAGCAGCAGATCGCTCGTCACATCGGTGAGACCGGGAATCGCGCGGACCTTCGCCTCGACGAGTGGTGCAGCCTGGTAAAGCGCCTGCAGATCGACGCTGGCGAGCGAAAATTGATACGGCGCTTTGGACGAAACTCCGCCGATGCGGATGACCGGCGGCACCTGCGGAAAGGAACGCATGCCAGGGACCCGCGCGAGCTTCGCCCGCAGCTCGGTGACGACCTGCTGCGCCGAGGCGCGTTCTTTGCGCGGCTTGAGCTTCACGTTCATCCGGCCCGCGTTGCCGGTCGCGTTCGGCCCGCCGCCGCCGACGCTCGAGGAAAAGTTCATCACCGCCGGATGCGCCGCGACGATCTTCGCAACCGCGCGCTGGTGCGCGACCATCGATTGGTACGAAGCATCGAGCGAACCCTCGGTGGTGATCGAAATCTGCCCGATGTCTTCGGTCGGGATAAACGCCTTGGGAATGTGCATGAAACCCCATGCAGTGCCCGCGACCGTCGCGACGGTGAAGAGCAGCGTGATGACCTGATGGCGCATCACGATATGCAGCGTGCGCGCGTAGAAACTCTGCATGCCACCGATCAGCCGCTCGGATATTCCCGGCTTGCCGGAGGTCTTCTTCTCCGCGCGCAAAAACCGGCTGCAAAGCATCGGCGTGAGCGTGAGCGAGACAACGCCGGAGATCAGAATCGCCACGCCGATGGTGACGGCGAACTCGTTGAACAGACGCCCGAGGATTCCGCCCATGAAGAGCACCGGGAGGAAAACCGCAGCGAGCGAAACGGTCATCGAGATCACGGTGAAGGCGATTTCCTTCGAACCGCGCAGCGCCGCTTCCATCGGTGACTCGCCCTCCTCCATGTGGCGCACGATGTTCTCCAGCACGACGATGGCGTCATCGACGACGAAGCCGACGCAAAGCGTAAGCGCCATCAGCGAAAGGTTGTTCAGGCTAAAGCCGAGGAGATACATCACCGAAAACGTGGCGATGATCGAGATGACGATCGCGACGCTCGGGATGACCGTGGCGGTGAGCCGGCGGAGGAAGATGAAGATGACGAGGACGACAAGCGCGATGGAGAGCAGGAGCGTGAACTGCACGTCGTGCACGGACTCGCGGATCGTCGCGGAGCGGTCGATGAGCACCTCGAGATTGATCCCTGCGGGAAGCTGCGCGCGCAGGTCCGGGAGCAACGCGAGGATCTGATCGACGACCGCCACGGTGTTCGCACCCGGCTGCCGCTGCACGCCCATGACGATGCCGCGGGTGTCGTTATACCAGCCCGCCGAGCGTGTGTTTTCCACCGAATCCTGAACCGTCGCCACGTCTTCCAGCCGCACCGGAGCACCACCACGGTAGGCGACTACGACCTGCCGAAACCCGGCCGCGTCGCTTAACGCGCCGCTGGTTTCGACCGTGAAGACGCGCGTCTTTCCATCGAGCAAACCAGTCGGCGTGTTGCTGTTCGCGTTCTGGATTGCGGTGCTGATTTCTTCGAGGCTGATGCCGCGAGCGGCGAGGGCCAGAGGTTCGAGCTGCACGCGGACCGCGTATTTTTGTGAGCCGAAAACCTGCAATTGCGAGACGCCGGTGATCGTGGAAATCCGCGGCGCGAGCAGCGTCTGCGCGTACTGATCGACCTTCGAAAGCGGCAACGTTTCGGAGGTCAGCGCGAGCAGGAGGATCGACTGCTCGGTCGGGTTCACCTTCCGAAATGACGGCGGCGCCGGCATCGTGGACGGCAGGCTGCGCGACGCCGTGGAGATCGCGGTCTGCACGTCGAGCGCGGCGTCGTCGATGTTCCGGTCGAGCGCGAACTGCAGCGTGATGCTGGTGCTGCCGAGCCCGCTGGTGGAAGTCATCGAATCGATCCCGGCGATCGTGGAGAACTGCTTTTCCAGCGGCGTAGCCACGGATGCGGCCATCGTCTCCGGGCTTGCGCCGGGCAGGCTCGCGCTGACGGAGATCGTCGGGAAATCGACGCTCGGCAGATCGCTGACCGGAAGCTGCCGGTAAGCGAGCAGGCCGAAGGCGACCAGGCCCAGCATCACCAGCGTGGTCATGACCGGGCGCCGGATGCACAGCTCGGGAACGCTCATGGCCTGGAAGGCGTCGGGGTCGCAGCCGGCACGGGAGTCGTCGGCGCCGTGGGCGGCATCGGCGCGGCGGAATGCGGCACAATCTCCACTGCACTGCCGACGGTCAGCCGGCTCTGCCCGTCGATGACGATCTGCTCGCCGCCTTCGAGCCCGCTCGTGATTACCGATTCATCGTTTGCCGTGCGATCCACGACGACCTTGCGCAACTCAGCGGTTTTGTCCGGCTTGATGACGAAAACAAACTTGCTGTCCTGACCGTCCTGCACCGCTGCAGCCGGCGCGACGACTGCCTGAAGATCAACGCCGACTTCCATGCGCAGGTTGACGAACTGGCCCGGCCAAAGGATTTGCGGATCGTTCTGAAAAGCGGCCTTCAGCTCGATCGTGCCGGTCGCGGCCTTGACGTTGTTATCGACAAAAACGAGCTCGCCCGCCGCGGTTTGGCGATCGAGCCCAGACGTGCGAGCCATGACCTTGGGTCTCCCCGCGGCCATCCCGCGCTGAACCGCAGTGAGCTGTTGCTCGGCGACCGAGAAAGTCACCTCCACCGGCGCCAGCTGATTGACGATTACGAGGTCCACCTGGTTGGCGGTCACCACGTTGCCAGCCGTGACCAGCGCTTTGCCGGCGCGGCCGTTGATCGGGCTCACAATCGAACAGTAATCGAGTTGCAGTTGCGCGCCTTTGACGGCCGCGGTTGCCACTTGCACTGCCGATAACGCCGCTCTCGCGGCGACGTCGAAGTCAGCCGCCTGCTCCTTCGAGACCGACCCGGCTTTGCCGAGCATCGCGTAACGTTGCGCCTGCTCGCGGGCGTTGTCGGCCTTCGTCTGTGCTTCGGCTTGCGAGGCTTTGGACTGCTCCAGCGCGACCTCGAACGGACGCTTGTCGATGGTGAACAGCGGGTCGCCAACCTTCACCGCTTGTCCATCGGTAAAATGCACCTCCGAGATGGTTCCTGTGACCTGCGATTTCACAGCGACGGTTGCCGGAGAAGTGACGCGGCCGATCGCACGCACGGTGATGGGCATATCCTTGCGAGTCACTTGATCGACAACTACCGGAACGACCGGCTTCTTTCCGCCGCCTGCCGGGGCACGAGATCGATTGCATGCGGGAAGGGACGCGATTGCCGCGATCGACAGGAGGGCAGCGAGTGGAAGACGAGATGAGCAAAACATTCAGTCAGTAAGGATTCGGTCTGCGAGTGGGTGGATGAATTGTCGAGCGGCGGCATCGCTCGCAGTGAATTCGAGCCTCAGCTCTATTCGCGCGCGGCCGCAATCAGGATTCCGGCTGATGTCCGAACTGCGGTCAGCGTTACGATGCGTGTTCCGCTCCGCGATCGTCGCATTCGCGAAAGCGCACTGTCCTCCATCATCGCACCGCTGCCGGCTGGGTCGGCAACTCAGGACCTTCCATCCGAACGAGCAGCCACGGCTGCATTTCGCCGGGCGCGAGATGGACGAGGCAGCTTGCCTGATCCTGGGTGAGATTCGTCATCCCTGCCTCAAAGACTTTCTCGGTTTGTTCACCGATGTGCCAGGCGGCGCGCTGAGTGGTTCGATCAACCTGTCCGACGACCGGCAATTCCTCGCCGCTGACGACATTCACATACGCTCCGCTGATCACGCCGTTCTTGTTTACGGAAAGCTGAAAGAACATCACGGCGTCGCCTTGTTCCTCCTGCACCAAGGCCCAGACTCCGAGCGGCGTCCACTCGTGCTCCACGACGGGCGCTTCGGCGATCGCTTCGAGATCCGGATTCGCGAGCCTGATCACGCTCCGCGAGTATTCGACCGGCGTGCCGATCGACTCGCCCCGCACATAGACCTCCCGTTCGTCGTAGATCACATCGGTGCCGTAGTCGTAGTCCACGGGTTCGCTCCAGCCCGCGTCGAGGAACACGTTCACGGTGTCCCAGCGCGCGGGCTGCCACCACCACCACGGATTGCTCACCGCGACCGGGCGGTTCCTCCAGCGGCGATTTTCCCACCAGTCATCGTCGAAGAGATTCTCCCGCCGGTCTTCAACACGGTCGCGGACGTCGTCGGCCCGATCCTTCCAATACTCGCGGATCTCCTCCCGCGACTCTCTGACGTTTTCCCGACGCACATTGGCGCGGGCGGCGCGAAGTGCCTGCCGCCGGTTGTGCAGCGATGCGACGCGGTCTTTCCGGTTCTCCCGGAATTTTTCCACACGGTCGCCACTGCGCTCTTTGCGTTGTGCGACCTGGCGTTTCCGATCTCGCTCCACCTCTTTCTTCACCTGTGCCCGCGCAATCCGGCGCTGACGTTCGTCCTCAGAATCGGTCCTCGGCGGGCGCCGGTCCACGTCTTGTCGGTTGCGAAGCGTGCGGTCCCGGTCCGGGCGGCCATCCCGGTTGAGCCGATCACTTTCGTTCGCCCGGTCACGACGCTCGTCCCGCTTGGAGCGGTCACCCAGGTCCGGTCGCTCAGGCCGTTCCGTGCGGTCTCGACCATCACGCTCGCGGATGTTTGCGGCAAGGTCCTGCTGCCTCCGCTCGCTTTGTTCCGCCTTCCGGCGAGCTGCGGTCATCGCGGGACGTGAATCGTCTCTGTCCGCGCGCCCCGTCGAACGTTCCCGATTCGGCGCCGTGAAGTCTTGTTGCCCGCGATCGTTCTCCGCTTTTCGGTCCACCCTTGCTTGAGCGACCTCGCGCGTGGCGCGCCGCTCCCGCTCACCTGTCTCCGCATCGTTTTTGCGATTCTCCGGCCGACCTTTGGCCTGCATTTTTTGCGGTCTTGGCTCTGCTGAGCGTTTCGCTTTTGGTCCAGCGGGAGCTCGTCGCCGTTGCGCAACAGCGGCGGATTTCCTGGCCGGCTTGTCGGCACTTCGAATCTTGGGAGAACGCGGCGGCGCTTTGCTGATGTTCTGTCTGGGCCGTGAAGGCGCCTTGGCCACGGAACGCTGCGACTCCTTTTGCGCCGCCTTTTTTGGCGCGCCCTTACGTCCCTCGGCAGCGGGTGCGCGTTTCTTACCTTCCTTCTTTGGTTTGGCGTCTGCCTGCAGAGGCACGAACGCGATCATGAAGGCGATCGATGCCCGGAGGAAAGATGAGGCAATTTTCATAGGGAAGTGGGGGCACCCATCTGCGCAGGGCATCAGGTCAGACGCGCCGGGAGATGATCTGTTCAAGGAGGAAGTCTCATGCTGCGCGCGGCGAGTTGCGGAGGTTGTGCTCGGCACCTACTGGGGGCGATGCTCCTCATCGCGGTCGCACGCGGCGCTCACAAAGGGACCTTCATTCCGAGGGCCTTTACCAGAAACGTGAGTTGATCCGTCGTGTCTTCGATCACCTTGGAGGTTGGCTTGCCCGCTCCGTGCCCGGCGCGAGTTTCGATCCGAATGAGCACGGGCGCTGACCCTGTCTGCGCGGCTTGCAACGCAGCAGCATACTTGAAGCTATGCCCCGGGAATACGCGGTCGTCATGATCCGCAGTAGTGATCATCGTCGCGGGGTAACTGGTGCCCGGCTTCACATTGTGAAGGGGCGAATACTTGATGAGCGCCTGGAACTCCTCCGGGTTCTCGGATGAGCCGTAGTCCGAGGTCCACGCCCAGCCGATCGTGAACTTCTGGAAGCGCAGCATGTCCATCACGCCGACGCCCGGCAGCGCCGCGCCCCATAGATCCGGCCGTTGGTTCAACACCGCGCCGACGAGCAGTCCACCATTGCTACGCCCGCTGATTGCGAGCTTCGGCGTTGACGTCCACTTATTCGCAATCAGCCATTCACCCGCAGCGATGAAGTCATCGAAGACGTTCTGTTTGCGCAGCTTTGTGCCGGCGAGATGCCACTCTTCGCCGTACTCGCCACCGCCTCGGAGATTCGCCACCGCGTAAATGCCACCCATTTGTAGCCACGCTGCTGTGGAGGGCGAGAAGCCCGGAGTCAGAGAGTTATCAAAGCCGCCGTATCCGTAGAGCAGGGTGGGATTGGTGCCATCCTTCTGCAGACCTTTGCGATAGGTCAAAAACATCGGCACCCGTGTGCCGTCTTTGCTCCGGTAGAAGACCTGCTCGGTGGTGAAGTCGGCAGAGTTAAAGTCCACCTTCGGCCGGAAGAGAACAGTGCTCTGGTTTGTTTTAAGGTCGTGGCGGAATACGGTCGGTGGTTCCGTGTAGCTGACGTAGGTGTAGAACGTCTCGGGATCCGTGCGTTTGCCGGTAAAGCCGCTCGCGGTGCCGAGGCCGGGCAGTGCGATTTCACCGGCTGGCGCGCCTGTTAACTCAAAGAGCCGGACCACCGAATGCGCATCCTTCAGGTAAGTCGCGATGAAGCGCTCACCGACAACTGAGAGGCGTTCAAGTTTGTCATCGCTGTGTGGGACTAACTCGCGGATCTCCAGCGGCTTTGTAGTGTCGATCGCAATAATGCGGCCGCGCGGAGCATTGAGGTTCGTGCGGAACCAGAACACCGGTCCGTCATTGCCGACGAAGTCATACTCGGCGTCCTGTTTGTTCAGCAGTTCGAGGACGGGCTGCTCGCCGGCGGAAAGCGCTTTGTAGAAGATCCGGTTCTTCGGCTCCGTCCCTTGCGAGACATTGATGATCAGATAGGCGCCGTCCTCCGTCACCTGGCCTTGGAAGAGCCAGTCCTTGTGATCCGGCCGCTCGTAGATCAGCGCATCCTTGGACTGTGGCGTGCCAAGCTGATGGAAGTAGAGCTTGTGAAAGTAGTTCGCCGCCTTCAGCTGATCGGTAGTGGGCTCGTCGTAGCGACTGTAGAAAAACCCCGAGCCGTCACGTTTCCAGGAGGCGCCGGAAAACTTCACCCATTTGATGTGATCCTCCGGATCGGTGCCGCTGTCGATGTTGCGCACCTTCCACTCCTGCCAATCCGACCCCGCCATCGCGAGTCCATAGGCGAGCAGCTTGCCGTCGTCAGAGACCTCGACCCCGGCCAGTGCGGTGGTGCCGTCTTTCGAAAGCGTGTTCGGGTCGAGCAACACCTTGGCTTCCCCCGGCAGCTCCGCGGTGGTGTAGAGCACGCTTTGGTTCTGCAGGCCGGTGTTTTTGGTGAAGAAGAAGCGCCCACCTTCGCGATAGGGCACCCCATATTTCTCGTAGTCCCAAAGCTTCGTGAGCCGCTCGTTGATCTGTTTTCGTTCGGGAATGTTCCCGAGGAATCCGAAGGTCAGTTTGTTCTGCGCGTCGATCCACTCCTTCGTCTCGGGCGAATCGGCATTCTCCAGTGGTCGGTAAGGATCGGGCACCAGCGTGCCGTGGTAGTTGTCCGTCTGATCGCTGCGCGGCGCGACCGGATAAGCGAATACCCCGGGCTCATTGGCGGTGCTGGCAGCGATGGACATGGCGAAGAGGAGAAGAGCGACGAGGGGCAGCCGTTTCATGCACGAAGGAGATACGCAGCTGCACGGCGGAGGGCAATGGGCTCGGACCTGCACATTGCAGCGCGGCGTTCGTCTCGGCCACGCGAAGCTACTGCGAGCAGCGAAGGAGAGGGTGCAGCGAGACTTCCACCGAGCGGGCGCCATCGCCCACCCAGATGGCGCCATCCTGCACAGTGACGTCCAGTTTCATGGAACGGCTCGCCAGACTTGCGAGCGCCTGGCTTTGATTCGCAGGCACCTGCCACACGGTGACGTTGCGAGCGCGACTGAGCTTCGGCTCCACGCTGCTCCACCATTGCGCGGTGCTCGAGGCGAAGCTGTAAACACTCACTCGGCGACAACGCGAACTCGCCTGCATCATGCGCCGTTCGTCCGGCTGGCCGACCTCGATCCAGTGTTGAATCTGCCCGGTGAGGTCCTTCTCCCAAAGCGACGGCTCGTCGGGATCCCACATGTCCTTCGCGAAACCGAACGTCGCTTGATCATCCGAGGTCGGCACATTCATCGCGAAGGCGAGCAGTCGAATCAGCATGCGTTCGTCCGTTTCGGAAGGATGGCGAGCCAGCGTGAGCTCATGGTCGCCGTAGAGTTCGCGGTCGATGTCCGCGAGCTGGACCGCAGCTTTGTAGATGGTGGCTTTGAGCGCGATAAAGGGGCCATGATCCGGGCGCGGCGTTGTCGAGGTCAAGCGAACCATGGGCAGGAACGCCCGAAGCATGGTCCCGGCACGAAGAGTGTCCGGATTTCATGCGCACCGTTTTGATCATCAACCCCGTATCGGGGAGCGACGAACCGAACTCGGAGCAGGTGCCTGCAATCGAAGGATGGCTCGCGAAGGGATCAATCGTGCCGGAAGTCCTCTATACTTCGCTGGAGAAATCCGGCGCGGAGCTGGCGCGCGAGGCGATCGCAAAAGGTGCGGAGGTCATTCTTGTCGGAGGCGGGGACGGCACGGTCGGTGAAGTGGCGCGAGAGCTGATTCAGAAGCCCGTGACCTTGGGGATTCTCCCGATCGGCACCTTCAACAACATCGCCCGTTCGGTGGCGATCCCGACCGACCTGGAGCAGGCCTGCGCGATTGTCACGGCGGGGCACGTGCGGGAGATCGACGTGGGCGTGGCGAACGACGAACACTTCTTTTTCGAAGCCGCCGGCGCCGGTCTCGATGCGACGCTTTTCCCGATCGGCGAGGAGATCAAGGGCGGTCGCTGGTCGCGGGTGTTTCAGGCGGCCAAGCTCACGTTGCAATACAAGGTGCAACCGGTCGCGCTGACCTTCGATTGCTCGATCGAGGAAGCACTGCCGCCGGGCAAACGGCGCCGCTTTCGGCGTCGGCGGTGGCTTTCGGAGCGAACGATCCACCGCAGCGCATTGCTGATTGTGGTGGCGAACGGTCCCTATTACGGCGGTGGTTTTGCGGTGTCCCCGGGCGCACGGCTGGCGGATGGGCGGCTGACCGTTTCAATCTACCGGAACTTTTCGAAGCTCGAGCTGGCGCGCCATTTCTGGTCGATCGCCTATGGGAAACGGCGTTACTCGCCAAAGATCGAGACGTATCTCGTGAAGGAGGTCAGTCTGACTTCGCCGGTGGACCTGCCGGTCCACGTGGACGGCCAGCCATTTGGGAACCTGCCGATCACCCTCCGTGCGGTGCCGGCTGCGTTGCGGGTGCTCGCACCACCGCGCGCAGCTGCAAAACCCGATCCGGATCCTCCGGTCAGCCTTCCCGCACCTTCCGAAGCGCCGAGCCGCACATAGTGGAATGAGTTCCGATCCAACGCCGAACCAGGCCGCAGCTGATGCCGCTGCGGCCGAACAGCGAGTGGAAGGAGCGCTGGAGCGCGGTTTGGCCGAAATCAAAACCCCTGCGGCTGCGGACAAGGCACTCGATGATCTCGAACGGCTGGCGCCTGCGATGCCGGAGGACGCTTCCACGAACGAAACTCCTGTCACCGCTCGCGAGCAGGCTGCCGCGGTTGCGGACGCGGCAGCAACTCCGGCAAAGTCCCGGGCGGCGGCAGTAATTGCCGAGACCGCGGTGCAGGTCAGCGCGGCTTCACCACAAAACCGACCGGTTCTGGACGCGGCAATTGCCGGAGCAACGGGACCCACGGACGCGACCGCGGCACATGGCGAGATGCCGCCGCCGCAAAAGGTACTCCGTGCGCGCCGGCTGTTGCGCCGGGCTTTGATCCGCCGCTTGCGACCGTTGGACGCGATCGATTCCATCGTCTTCCTCGGCATCAATCACCTGCCACATCCGCGGCGCTTCGATCGGCTGATGAGCCGCTTTTCGTGGGCGATGACCGGCGGGGTCGGTTGGGGCGTGGTCATCCTGATCGACCTGCTGATCAATCGCCGCCGCGGGTGGGAAACCGCGCGGGGCGTTGTCCCGGCGCTTTGGCTCGCAACCGCGACGGTGGAGTACCCGATCAAATACTTCTTCCGTCGACGTCGGCCGTTCCTCTCGATCGTTCGCGCAATCATCGTCGGACGGAAGCCGGCATCGTACTCGTTTCCGTCCGGGCACTCCGCGGCCGCGTTCGCTGGTGCGACGCTCCTGGCGCGGCATTATCCGCGGGCGGCCAAGGTGTTCTTTTTCGTGGCCGCGCTGGTGGGCTTTTCGCGGATCTATCTTGGAGCGCATTACCCTGGAGATGTGGTGACCGGCGCCGTGGGCGGCGCGATGCTCGCGCGAACCTACCGTGCAATACTGCGGATGCTGGGGCGGCTTATAGGCTAGGGAGTGTCATGCACTTCGAGGCGGGAACGCCGAAGGCGTTCGAATGCTTCAGCCTAGGGTCGCAAGGGACGAGCTACTCTGGGAACAGCGTGCGAGAAGTGGTCAACCCTGCAGGGGATTGCATCTCTGGACGGGATCGTTCGATTCAACCCCTGTGGGGTTGGCGCCCTTCGGGGAGAACCCAGGGGAAGCGCTCCTCCGTCGCGCCCACCTTGGGCTGGTTGATGCAACGCCCTCGGCGTTCGCGCCAACCCTCGGCTGGTTGCTGCAACGCCCTCGGCGTTGGCGCCCATGAGTGCATGACAGCCTCTAATGATGTTTCAGTTCATCCCGACGCCAGCGTGCATCCGTCCCGATCGAGACGGCGGTGTAGAAGACGGGATAGAGCAGTGAGAGCAGGATCAACCAGAGTGGCGCGTTCGGATAGGCCCAAAGGATGGCGGCGAGGGTCAGCATCCAAACGAAAGCTCCGAGCAGGATTGGCGTGCGCCAGGGCCGGGGTGTGAGGTTTGGATACAGGAAACGCACGGGGAGAACGGTCAATACTGCCAGCGCGATGAGCAGCGCGGCATTGATCCATGGCCCGCCGGGAACGCGCCAGAGTCCGCCGTAGAACGCGACGACGTTCCAGTAAGAAGGGAATCCCAGGAAGAACCCGCTCGTCTCGTCTTTTGCGCCTCGATTACTGAATCCAAACAGCGACGCGATCAGTGCGGGAATGATCCAAAGCCCGGACGGCTCGGCAACCCACCCCATCCTCCACATCAACAGCAGCGGCAGGAACGTGTAGGTGAGGTAATCGACGATGTCGTCGATGGTCCGCCCGTCGATCGTGGCGGCCCAACGTTTGACGTGCCACCGGCGCGCGAGAGTTCCGTCCGTCGCATCGACCAGGACGGCGCAGAGAAGGAGCAGGAATACGTGGCGCGGATCGGGAATCGCGCTGCAAATCTCCATGGCCGCGCCAAAGGCAAACGCAATGCCGGACGCGGTATAGACGTGAACCGAATAGGCGCGCAGCTGTTGAGCCGCTGTTGGAGCCTCGGGCTTGGCGGCGTGCTCCGTCCCCTCACTCATCCGTCGTTGGGGCGATCGTCACCCGTCCGGGCGGCCTCGGACTGCTTGTTGAGCTTCTCGTCGGCCTGCTCGTCGTCGCCGGGCTCCGACTCCGTCTTCGGCTGCGCTGGTTTTGCCGCCGCCGGATCGTAGAGCAGTTCCACGAACATCGGAAAATGGTCCGATCCAATGTGCGGCAGGCGGCGGAGGTCCAGCAGCTTGAAATGATTGGAGTGGAAGACGTGGTCGAGAGGGTAGCGAAGCAGGGGATTGTTCGCGTTGAAGCTGTTGTAAAAACCGCGCCCGATTCGAGGATCGAGCAGTCCGCTCAAGCGCAGAAACAGCTCACTGGTCGGCGACCACGCCACGTCATTCAGATCTCCGGCGACAATCGTCGGGCGATCATCCGCCTCACCAATCGCTCGTCCCACCGCCACGAGTTCTGCGTCGCGCGGAGTGGAAGACATGTCACGGAGCGGCTCCGGCGGCCGCGGGTGGAGACCGTGCAGCACAATGCTCTGCCCACCTGGAAGGACGAACTCGGTGTGCACCGACGGGACGTCATCCTGGACCAGGAATTCGATCCGTGGCTGAACTAACGGAAACCGTGAGAGGAGTACCAGCCCGTAGTAATTATCCTGCGGATGTTTCAGAGAATAAGGATATTCCGAGTCGAGGGGCGCGAGCGCTCGAACCCACTGCTCGTCTGTCTCCACCGCCATGATCAGATCCGGCTGGTACTCATCGATCAGTCTCAGAAGACGGTCAGCGGACTTGTTTTCCATCTGCACGTTCGTGATCAGAAGCCGAAAGCTTTGATCCTTCGAATCCCGGATCCGGCCTCGTTTTACCTGGCGCTGCGATAACCGGGTGTAAGGACGGATCTTCCGACCCTGCCACAAAACGCACGCGGCATTGGCGAGCACAAAGAGCACGTCGGCCAGCCGCCCCCGAAAGAAGAGCAACCGAAACAACGCTCCGGACAGGCCCGCCGCCGCGGCGATCTGCACGCGCGGGAAATCCCATGCTCGGACCGACCAATGCGAGCTGCGCGTGAGGCTGAGTAATGTCCCCAGACAAGCGATCGTGCCGACGGCGATCACGAGCGGGCGCAGCAGAGTGGATACGAGTCGATTCAAAGGGGTAGCCGAGCTCGTCGGCGAACGTCGTTCATAGCGGCAGTCGTGCCAGCCACTGATCAGCAAGGCGAGAGGGAAAACCACCTCGGTGCGGAATCCGGAGGACGCTGGACACAGGCTTCCTTCACGGCCGCTCAACCCTTCGCGTCGTGCGCCCAGTGCTCCGACTGGGAAGCGGGCGTTACTTGTTTTTGTTTAACAGCTCCCGCACGTCCTCGACCGTGAGCGGCTTCAACGTCTCGAACTGTTCGACCGGTGCGCCGCCATTGATCCTGGCCTGACCATTCCGCCAGTTGCCCATCGATGCCGGATCGACCGGTCGCTCGAGCTTCTTGCGCTCAGGTCCCAAATACTCGCGATCACCACCCGGAAGCGCGCGTGACGCTGACGTCTTGGTAGCTTCACGAGCATCTTTGACCGCTGCCGTTTTCGTGGTGGCCTGTTTGCCCGCTTCGGCCAGCTCATGTTTGCCGCGCGTGTTCGCTTCGCGGGTCTCGTAAGGCCTCACCGTAGCGGACTTCGCTCCGCGAAACTCTTTGGGCTGATAAGCAGCCGGCGCGAACTTTTTGCTGACGTAGAAATCCTTGGTCCGCGCCGAGCCTGCGTTGAACGAACGTCCATTGCCCACCGAGCCCTGCCGGGTATCGAAAACCA
>JAQGOK010000158.1 GCA_028293645.1 Chthoniobacter sp. | reverse complement strand
ATCATCTCCTGCTCGAAACCGAGAGCGATCGTTTTGCTCGGCTCGTGTATGCTCGCGATCAAATCGGGCCGCTTGTATTTCGTCCCCACCGCGCTGAGATCCGGGCCGATCTGCCCGCCCTTGCCTTTGACGACGTGACACGTCGCGCAGATCGCGGCCATCGGTGCGGCGGGATCATGGAAGAGCTTCTCGCCACGTTTCGCATCGCCTGGGTTGATCCAGGTCCCGTCAGGTTTTGTCGCGAGCGCAAAGAGCCGCTGCTTTTCCTCCGGGGTCGGCTCCTTCGACTTGAGGAATTTCCCGTCGTCGAAGCCCGGCATCCGCGCGTGGAAAACCCAGCCGCCGCCTTTGTTGCCGATCTTTAGGAAGAGATGATTCTTCCCCGCGCGAAGTTGCAGCGGCGTTTCGTTTTTGTCCGGCTCGAAGCCATGATTCCCCGCCTGGTTCAGCACCCGTGCCCCGTTGAGCCAGATCCCGAGTTCATCATCCGCGCTCGTGAAAAGCTTCGCGTCGGTGGCCTCCGGCGCATCGATCTCGGTGTGGGCGTAGGCGCAGACCATCGCATTCGACTTGAAGAGCTTTTCCAAATCCACGCGGCCGATCTCCGAGTCGGCGGTCACGTCGATCCAGCCGACGTCCTTGCCTTCGGCGTTGTGATACTTTGCGGTGAGGTCAGGAATGCCGCCCGCGGCAAGAGCGGCTTGTTCCGGCGGATGCACCGCTTCCCAGACGTTCTCGAAAACGCCGATCATCTTCCACTTCGTCATCGCGCCGCTCTCAAACGCGTTGCGAATCTCAGGCACGAGTTCCTCCGGCACACGGCCGCTGGCGAGCAACGCTTCCACCTGCGGCAGCGCCTTTTCGCGCATCCCTTTCAGCGCTTTGATCGCGTTGCGGCGAATGCTGCCGTCCTTCTCGCGCAGCGATTCGACCAGCACCGGGATCGCGCTCTCGTCGGGCATCTTCGCGATCGCCTCGATGGCCTCGCGCTTGGCTCTCCGCTTCTCCGCGAGGCTGATCAGCGCAGGCAGCGCGGCTTTGATCTTCAACGCGCCGATGGCTTCGATCGCGGCGACCTGCACCTTGCTCTCTTTGTCCTCCAGCGCGATCACCAACGAGTGCTGCGCGGCCGCAGCGAACGCCGCATCTTTCGCCGCAGCCTGTGCGCCCAAAGCCCCCGCCGCTTTCGCCGCCGCCGCACGCACCGTTGCGTCGGGGCTTTGCAGGCGAACGAGCAAGCCGCCGGCCGCTTCCAGGACTTTCATCGTGCCGACCGCTTCGATGACCTTCAAAGTTGCCGGCGTGGAAAGCTCCGCCGTCGCGAGCTGCGCGAGTGTCTTCTTCGCGGCGTCTCCGCCGATGTTCACCACCGCGCCGATTGCGGTCTCGCGAAACGAAGCGTCCGCTTTCTCATCGAGCGCGATCTGGCGAAACACCTCCATCGCTCCCGCATCCTTCTGCACGCCGAGCGCGGCGACGAGTTGCTGCCGAACCGGCGGATCGGTTTCTGCCGTGAGGCGCGAACGCAGCGCCGCACGAGCCGCGTTGGCCTCATCCATCACGAACGAGGCAAATGCCTTCGCCGCCGACAGTCGGACGCTGGACTCTGCGTCAGCCAGAGCGGTTATCAACGCGCCAAGCGCCCGCGGCGTGCCTTCCCACGCGACGCTATTCGGGGCCGGCGAAGTCTTCACCGGCTGCGTGCCCCACCAATGGCCGTCGTAAGGCTTTGGCTGGTAGGCTATGTAACCAAGATTAGCTACAGCCCTGCTCCGGAGTTCTGCTTTGGCCGAAGCGACCGCATGAGCCAGAATCCGCACCGCGTGTTCTCGGAATGTCTTTCCAAGAGCGCTGGTCGCAACTCGGCTTACTTGCTGCCGTTGATCTCTGATCGCAAATGGGAGGAGGAGGGACTCAAATGCTATTGCACGCCCTGCTGCTAATCGAACGAATGAATCCGGGTCATTTAGCAGTTCAACCACCTCTGCGCCCTGCTGCAATTCACCCCGCTCAGCTTTCGCCATTCTTCTATCAAGCTGATCTGTTGTGCTTCCTGTCGGTTCGCCGATGTCGAGCAGTTGCGCTTGAGAGACTGCAGAGGTGGGCTCGCCCAGGTAACGAGCATGCGCGATGAGCGACTGTAGGCGCACCGCGGGCACCGGGTCATCGAAAACGAGTGCCCGAAAGTCCCTTAACTGCGCGCTCGCACGGATAGCCTGTGCCCGAATCGACGCATTTACGTCTGTCCGAGGAGCGTATTTGGCCGTTGCTCCGAGTATTGCTTCGGTCGAGACCCGTTCCAAATCTCCGAGGTTTGGGGAGGTAGTCTGGCTCGACTGAACCAGCTTTCTTTGTCCTTTCAGAGATCGCGCCGTTCCCTCCAACGTCCATAGGGCGTGTAAGCGTCGAATCGTTGGAACGCCCTCGTCCTTCAAAAGTGAGGTCAGTTTCCCAACAAGCGGCTCGCTTTTTTCCTGCGCAAGCGCCCACTGCGCACGCAGCCGCTGCTCACGATCCGGGTGACCAAGCGCGGCGATGAGTTCATCGATGCTCGCCTTGCTCTCATCGGCGAGCCGCGGCGCCGGTTTAGCGTCGGACCAATAGACGCGCCAGACCGCGCCGGCGACTTTTGGACCTTTCCAACCGCCGTAGCCCCAGTCGGCGATGAGGATCGAGCCGTCGGCGGCGACGCTGCTTTGCATCGGGCGGAACTCGCCGCCCTTGGCGGCTTCGACGAGCTTCGTGTCGCTCACGAACTTGAATGTGGCGCCGTCGCGCGCAACTTCGGTGACGAAGAGGCCCGACTTGCCCCATTCGCTGAAGAAATGTTTGCCCCGGTATTTCTCGGGAAGACCGTCGCTGAGGTAGCAGAAGCCGCCGGTCGGCGAGCCGCCGCCAAAGTCGGCCATGGCGGAGAGGAAGGGGGAATTCATAATTTTGAATTCAGAATTATGAATTTCGGCAGCGCCGCCGTGCTGCTTGATCGCACTCAAGGTCTGCTCGCTCGGCTGCGTCACGCCGTAGTTCGGCGCGCTGCGGTAGTCGTATGGGTAGCCGTAGTAGCCGCCTTCGATGTGATGCGTGAGGCGGGTCCACCAGCCGTTGCCGTCGTCGGTGTTGTCGCGGGTGAAGGCGTTGTCTTCGGCGTCGAGATTCACCCCGAGGTGGTTGCGCGTGCCGGTGGAGAAGACTTCGAGCTGGGTGCCATCGGTGCGGCAACGCGCGATGCCACCGCCTTGCATGGTAATTGTCGAACCGTCCTTCGCGCTCTTCGCCTGATAGATGCCGCGGTCGCCGACGCTGATGTACCAGAAGCCGTCCATACCGAGCGTGAAGCCGCTCACCACGTGATCGTTCAGGCCGGGATTTGGCGCGATGCCGAGGTTGCTGATCAAGTCCTCGCGCACATCGGCGACGCCATCCCCGTCGGTATCCTTGAAGCGCGACATGAACGGATCGTGGATGACGTAAAGCCAGCCATCGTGCCAGGCGCTGCCGGCGGGCGAGTAGAGCTTGTCGGCGAAGACAGTGCGCGTTCTGGGATTGCGGATTGGCGATTGCGGATTGGCGATTGAAGAAGGCGTCGCGCTTGCGCCCTTTGAATCGCCATTCGGCGATCGGCGATCGGCAATGCCAAAGCGCACGATCGTGCAGACCGGCTCCTTGGTGTTCAGCCGGCCGTCGCGCGGATCGTTGCCGACGTAGATCGCGCCGTGCGGATCGCTGCAGACGGTGGTGCAGGCTTCGACCTCCGGCACCGTCGCGATGAGTTCGATGCGAAGCGCGGGATCATTGACGACCGGCGGGATCGGCGCGGCCGGAGCTTGCGCGGAAAGTGGGCTCGATAGAACCAGCAAGAGTGCGGTGGCGAGGGGGAACGCCTTGGGGAACGACATGCGCCGACCGTGCGTTGCGCGAGGAAGCGCGTCAATTGCAGGTCCCGCACCCCAGAGCACGGGATCTTTGTATCTCGTCCTCGCGTGCCGCGGCAGCACCGCATGTTTCCGCTCAGCTTTCCGCGGCCAGCTCCTTGCAGCGTTTGAGGTCCAGCTTGCCGGAGGCAAGGATCGGGATCTCTTCGACGCGCTTGATGATGCGTGGGATCCAAAGGTTTGGGAGACCTGCCTCCGTGAGTTTTTGCCGCATCTCCGCGACGTCGAGATCGCGCGCACTCAGCACCACCAGCGCTTCGCCTTTGGCTTCGTCGGGAACGCCGGTGATGGCGATCAGCCGCTCGTCCTTCGGCAACTGGAGCGCTTCCGCGATGCGCGTTTCGACGGTTTCGTGCGGCACCATTTCGCCGCCGATCTTCGAGAAGCGTGAGAGCCGGCCTTCGATGAAGCAGAAGCCGTCTTCGTCGAAGCGCGCGAGATCGCCGGTTTTGAACCACCGATCGACGAGCACGTCGGCGGTGCGTTCCGGATCGTTGAGATACCCTTCAAAGATGTTTGGCCCGCGCAGCCAGAGCATCCCCGTCTCGTGCAGTGTCCGGATGGCGCCGGTATCCGGATCCCGGATTTGCGCGGCCATGCCGGGCGCGAGTTTGCCCACGGAGCCCGGACGGTTCGACGGTTGAACGCTATCGTTCCGGCGGCTCGGTTTCGGCTCGGGCAGGTTCACCGCGGCGACGGGCGAAGTTTCGGTGAGCCCGTACCCCTGGAGCAGTTCCTTGCCGAATCGCTCGCGGAAGGCGTCCGCCAATTCCATCGGCAACTTCTCTGCGCCGGTCACGATCAGTTGGAGCGAGGCGAGCTTTGCCGGCTCGACCTTCCGCAAATACCCGCGGAGAAAGGTCGGCGTCGTGCAGAAAAGCGTGACACGATACCGCTCCATGAGGTCGGCGTTTTTGGTAATCTCGAGCGGGTTCGGGTAAGTGACCGAGCGCACGCCTTCGATCATCGGATACCAGAGCGTGACGGTGGAGCCGAAGCTGTGGAAGAACGGCAAACACGCGAGCACCGTGTCCGACCGATCGAGGTTCAGCATGATCGCAAACTGCGAGACGTTGCCGATCAGGTTGCGGTGGCTGAGCACCACCCCTTTCGGATCACCGCTCGATCCGCTCGTGAAAAGCACCACCGCTTCCTCGCGGTCACCGATGCGCGGGATGCCCAGCGCTCGCGCCAGCAAGCCGGCGGGCAGCAGCGCCGATCCGAGGCGCCAGGCGATGATCCACGGCTTCAGCGGCGGCAGGACCTCGTCGAGCAGCAGCAGTTTTTCCGGCCAGGGAAACTCGGCAAGCCGCTTGATCACTGGCTTCGCGGTAATGCAGTCCCGCGCGTCGGCGATGCGCAACGCGGCTTCGATGCAGGAACGGCTTGCGGTGAAATTGAGGTTCACCGGCACCTTGCCGGCGAGCGTGACGGCGAGGTTGGCGAGGACCGCGGCTTTGCCGGCGGGCAGAACGATGGCGATGCGTCTCGCCGGGCAGGTCCTGCGCAGCTCGCGCGAAAGTGTGATCGCGGCGGCGAGCAACATCCCGCAGGAGATCGAGCTGTGATCAAGTCCATCAATCACCGCGGTATGAAAGGGATGCTTCTTCAGGCCGCGGATGCACGCTTCGGCGAGATGACCTTCGAGGACGGGGCGCTGTTGGTAGCAGTGTTCACCGAGATCCAGAAAGCGGGCGCGCACGGTCGCGATGTCCGCATCAGCCGCCGGGATCGGCTCACCGAAAGCCACCATCACCGGATACGGAATCTGCCGCGGCCATTTGAAAAAGAACTTCCCGCCTTCAAAGGAGAACACCGAACCCCAGAGGCCCTCGAGCCAGACCGGCACCACCGGAGCCTGCGCCGTGCGCGCGATCAATTCATAACCGCGCTTCAAACGCAGCAGCATGCCGCTTCGCGAAAGTTCCCCCTCCGGGAAAATGCAGACGATCTCGCCTTTCCGGATCGTCTCCGCGGCGGAACGCACCGCCTCTTTGGCTTGCCGCGGGGAAATCGGCAGCGCACCCATCGAGCGGAAAATTCGGTTCAGGACCGGCAGGTTGAAGATCTCCGTATCAATCAGGAAACGAATCGGCCGCGGGCAGGCGAGCTGCAGGATGACGGCGTCCACCCAGGTGAGGTGATTCGGGAGAAGCAGGAAGCCGCCTTCCGGTAGCCGATGCGTGCCGAACTTGGTGACACGATAAAACAGAGCGACCAGAACCCGGCCGGGGCCAAGGAGTATCCGTTCGATCAGAGAGGGCTGGCGGGAAGCTTCCACCTGAGGAGGCTAGACGAGCGTTGCGCCGTTTCGGAAC
>JAQGOK010000155.1 GCA_028293645.1 Chthoniobacter sp. | reverse complement strand
CACCGCCGCGTATACTAAACTAAATGGCGGACAGCTTCCGCCTACCGTTGACTCCTTGTTTGCCGGATCTCCGAAGGCACTGATCGAGGAGCAGTTGGGCGGCCCCATTTCGAGCAAGGTGATTTATTTTCCCAACCGTTCTATCCCGCTGCGTGATGATGGAACGCTACTCCTCGCGGTGATTGCATTTCCAATCCAAGAAGACCGTCGGGAACGTATTGGTCGGTACGTTATGTATCGGACAAAGGACGGCAAAATCTCCTCTGCATGGAAGGACGAGCGAGTGATTCAGGAAGCGTTAGCTAACGCGAACCTGTCGATCCCTCGCGCCCCATTGTTTGTCGAACGTCCAATCGCACGACGTTCGATTTGGAATCAAGCACCGCGATTCGTGGAAAAGGCGGCTGAGGTACATGCTTCTTCTGCGGCGGCTAATCCGCTCGAGAGTGTGACTGTGACGCCGACGAGCGATACGGCTTCGGGCACGCGCTTCGCCGGCAAGGCGATCGCATTATGCCTCGCCGGAGCCGTTCTACTTTTGGCGCTTATCTTTGCTTTGAAACACCGTGTCTGACGTGAATTCTACGTTCCCAGAAGCTAGCAAACGTCGCGAGCCTCGGAGTCAGGCGATGGCGATTACGCGCACCCTCGATGGGTTGAATCGCTTCATCACCATCGAAAGCCGGCGCTTTCCGTCGGGCGGAAACAGCTGGCGCAAGATTCCCATGCGTGGCGCTACAATCCGCAAAACCGGCAGGATCGGGACACCTTGCTGGGTGGGGTGGACACCTGGACTATGGTTACGGCGCGCGGGGAGACGTGCAGAGCGCGGTCAAGCAGAGCGGAAGCACAGTGCTCAATGTTACTGCTATGGCTACACGCACGACCCGATCGGCAACCGGCTGACTACCACGGTCAACGGGCGCAGCGCCACTTACATGACCGGGCAGCCAACCAATATCTCGAGCGGCAGGTGCCCGGCGCGGTGTATGTGGTCGGGAGCGCCGATGCGGCGGCCACGGTGACGGTCAACAGCCAGGCGACGCAGCGGCAGGGGGCGCTCTATTACGAGGCCTCAGTGTCACCAACCCGACGGCGCCGGCTTATCCGAACATCGCCGTCACGGTGACCCCGCCGGGCGGCACAACCAACCCGGGGAATGTCTTCGTGCCCAAAACGCCGGAAGTCTTTTCCCATGATCTCGATGGCAACCTGACGGGCGACGGCCGCTGGACTTACACTTGGGACGGCGAGAACCGTCTGAAGACCGTGGAAACCACCTCCGCCGCAGCGGCAGTGGGCGTTCCGAAGCTGCGGCTCAACTTTCGTTACAACGCAGAAGGGCAGCGGGTCGAGAAAAAGGTCGAGACCTGGAACGGCAGCGCCTATGTAATGACCACGGAGCTGAAGTTTCTCTATGACCACCGCTGGCATCTATTGGCGGAGCTGAGCGACCAAAGCCTTGGTGCGCCAGCACCTTTGGGGCCTGAACCTCAGCGGCACCTAAGGCGGTGCAGGCGGGGTGGGTGGCCTTCTGGCCACGGGCGGACCGACCGCGATGTTGCCTTTCTACGACGGCAACGTGATGGCATGACCGACTACTACGGCGACGAAGTGGCGCGCTACGAATATGGCGCCTTCGGAGAGCCGCTGCGCGCGAGGGAGCGATGGCAACGGCCAATCCGTTCCAGTTTTCGACCCATTACACGGATGAGCAAACCGGGCTCGTCTATGCCAAGCAACGCTATTACTTGCCAACTACGGGGCGGTGGCTATCGAGGGATCCCATTGGTGAACGCGGAAGCTTAAATCTTTACGGCTACGTTTCAAACAACTCGATCAACCTTTTTGATCCGTTCGGCCTAGCGAGCTTGGTCAACGAAGACCCTTACCTCAGTGCCAAGCGCGCTGAGGTCGCAAAGGTGGACGGTAGTAAATCCATCTATGAAGCTCTCATTCCGATCGGTATCGCAATGAAAGATGTTCTGTCGGCGATGCAACTTGAGCAGCGCACAACTGGCCGGTTGTTGCGCGAACCTTCAGCCGTTGCTCTTGTTTTGCGGATGGCGGAGACCAACGCTGTAAGGAGCGTTCATCTGGCCGGACTGCTTGCCTTTTTCGAAAGGGGCGGACGCATTGGTGAGCTTGATGCCGCCAACGAATCAGCGTTCGAAAAGCGCATGGGCAAAGATACGAGAGGCTTCCACTCGCCTGCTCTGCAGATCCGATACCTTTCCTCGGAACACTTGCTGGCCCTAGTCGAAGTGCACTCTGCTTCCAGCGTGCGAGCTTCCTTTTTAACAACTGCTCTCGATTAGATTCTGGGAACATTCGGGCGGGTAAGGAAGAGCAGAAGCACGCAGAGAATCCCTGCATACAATGGCGCAGCGCTGAGCACAAAAAATACTAGGGATAACTCGGAATCAAGTTCGTCCCCATGCCAGTCGCGGAGGTCGAAGCGCTGGGGGTTGTGCAAGTAGTAGCCCCAAGCTAGGAGACCCAGCAGGACAATGCCGCAATATCCGGCGCTGATGATCCACAGCCATGTGCTGCGTCGATGGGTATCGAGTTCCCGAGCGAAGCGTCCCCACTTCACGACCAGCAAGACGCCAAAGCCGACGAACGCCAGCCATGAAAGACACGCCATATAGTTGGAAGCGTTCATTGCCGATGGCGGCCACAGAACCAACAATAGATCAGCGCAACGAGCGCGCTGCCGACCGCCGGAATGCACGTGACAACTCCGGTGACGACGAGCGACTTGGCGCAAAACTCCTTTGGATCGAACATGGACATGGAGCTTATCAAGCAATGCCGCCTTATCCAGCCGCCTTGCCCCTGAACCTGGGGGCGTCCCGCCGCGCGCCTGATCGCGGGCCGCCCGCCGCAGCCCAAGCATCGCGCCCCACTAACCGCGCATCCGGCGCAGTCACGTTCCCAGCAAAGCCGCGCAGTGCTGCGCTCCGCCCTGGATACAACAGCGTAGTTCAAACCGGTGGTGCCGCCACACTCGCGTGGTGGGTGGATCGCCGCTGCGCCGGCTCGTCTTCCACACACCCTGGCGTTTACACCGCCACCACCTCCGCGCGCTTCGGCGGGAGACAGGCCCACGTGCAGATCAGGCCGATGCACATCAGCGCGGCGGAAGTGAGCGCGAGCCAGATCGGCGCGACACTGGCGAACGGCGCGAGAAGCCCGCTGGTCAACGCATTCAACCCGGTAAGAAGGAACGCCTGACATGAGGACGCGAGGCCGCGTTGTTCCGGAAAGAGATCGAGCCCGATGAGCGCCAGCGTCGGCATCGCGAGCGACATGCCAGTCGCGTAGAAGAAGAGCGGCGCGACGCTCCACGGCAATTGCGCGGGTTGGACCATGTGAAAGACGACGTTCACTGCAGACGCGGTGATCATCAGCCCCGCACTCCACGCGAGCACGTGCCGCGCATCGAGGCGTCCGGCCAGACGTCCGGAGAGCGCACCGCCCAACATCATCCCGGCGGTTACCGGGCCGAAGAGCCAGAAGAAGCGCGTCTCGGGCACACCGAGGTGAGTCAGGAGAAATGCCGGTGCCGACGCGATGTAGAGAAACAGCGCCGTGAAGTTGAACGCTCCTGCCAGGGCTGCTGCCAGAAATTGCGGGTGCGTCAGCGTTCGTCCATACGACGACATCAGCGGACGGAACCGCAGCGGTTGCCGCCGATCGAGAGGCAATGTCTCGGGAAGCCGCAGCGCGCTCCAGAGCATCAGTCCCGCAGAGAAGATCGCCAGAAACACAAACACCGAACGCCAGCCAAACCACTCGTGTAGGAAACCGCCGATCACTGGCGCGATCGCGGGTGCAATGCCGAAGAGCACCGATACCTGCGAGATCACCCGCAACGCGGCGGGTCCTTCGTACACGTCGCGCACCACGGCGCGGCCGACTACAAAGATGCCGCCCGCGAGTCCTTGCACCGCGCGGAAAAACCAAAGTGTCTGCACGTTCGGCGCGAGCGCGCAGCCGACCGACGAGATCGTGACGAAAGCGAGCGACCAGAGGATCACCTTGCGCCGCCCGAACGCATCCGAGAGCGAGCCGTGCCAGAGACACATGAACGCGAACGGCACCAGAAACGCCGTGAGGCTCTGCTGAATCTGAACCGGCGTCGCGCGGAGCGAGCTCTCCATTTCGCGGAACGACGGCAGATACGTATCGATCGCGAACGGCCCAATCATGCTCAGCGCGGCGATCAGCAACGGCAGCGTGCGCGCCATCTCGCGCGCGGCAGGCGGGCGGGCGAGATCGTCGGCACTGGTGTGCATCGTGGTAAATCGGCTCTGCTCAAGGTGCGGTCGCAAAGGCCCCAAAAGCCGCACCCAGCCACCGGAGTGTGCGCGTCGTGGCGAGCCTTGATTCGGTCCTTGCGCTATCTATTGTGCCCGCTCAATGCACTCGCCGTTCTCCCCGCTTCGTCCGCTTGCCGCTTCCATAGTCACCTTGTTGATTGCGAGTTCACCGCTGCTTCAGGCGGCGGACATCGCGGCGGCCGGACCTTCCACCAAGAAGCTCGCCGGCCCCGAACGCGTGCCCCAGCCAAAGCTTGCGCCGGCTAGTAACGAGCCGAACACCGCCGCTTCCAAGTTTAAGCTGCCGCCGGGTTTTGCGACTTCGGTGTGGGCCTCCGAGCCGATGCTGGGTAATCCGGTCGCCTTTGCGATCGACGAAAAAGGCGCGGTGTTTGTCGCGGAGACCTTTCGCTACCGGAGCAGCGTCCTCGATATCCGGCATTACATGTTCATGCTCGAGGACGATCTCGCGTCGCGCTCCACGGACGATCGGATCGCTTACACGAAGAAGAATTTCCCGACGGATTGGCAGAATCTGGAGATCGAGACCGAAGTGGTGCGCCGGATTGAAGACACCAACGGCGACGGCAAAGCAGACGCTTCCACCGAGTATGCCTCGGGCATGAGCACTTTGCTCGACGGGATCAACTCCGGCGTGCTCGCCTACGATGGAAAGGTCTGGTGCACGAACATGCCGAATCTTTGGCAGTTCAGCGGGCTGAAGGATGGCAAGGCCGAGAAGCGCGAGTCGCTGAGCTTCGGTTACGGCGTGCGTTACAGCTTCACCG
>JAQGOK010000074.1 GCA_028293645.1 Chthoniobacter sp. | reverse complement strand
AGCGCTTTTCGCACGCTGTTCCCAGGGTAGCTGGTCCCTTGCAATCCTGGGCTGAAGCATTCGAACGCCTCGGCGTTCCCGTCTCGAAGTTCATGACCCGCTCTAAGCGGTTTCCGCCGCGTTGATCGCGTCGATGAAGACACGGAACCGGCCAAAATTCCGGCGAAAAGGTTGCAGGACCAGCCGCGGATGTTCCGCCAGTTCCGGCTCGTTGGATTCCTCGGGAAGCGCCGTCGTCTGCACGATTTCGCCCTTCTCCAGCATGTCACCAAAGTCCGCGTTCAGCTTCGTGACCGCCGCATCCGTGAGCTTGTGTGTCAGGCGGAAAACCATGCGCGCGCCGACCCAGCGGTAGCTTCGGTAGTTCTTATAGAAGTTGGTGATTTCCTGCACCGCTTCCTCTTCGTCTTTCGCGATCCTGAAAAAGTGAAAGTCGTCTGCGGAGACCAGACCCAGCTTAAGCAAATACTCGCCGAGAAAGCTGAACCAGGTCTCCCAATAACGCCCACCTGGCTTGTCCACGAGCACCACCGGAATGATCCGGCCCTTGCCGGTCTGCATGAGCGTGAGCACTTCGAAGCCTTCGTCCATCGTTCCGAACCCGCCGGGAAACAGCGCGACGCCGTGCGTCTCCTTCACGAAGTTCAGCTTCCGCGTGAAGAAATAATTGAAATTCACCAGCTTCGCATCGCCGTGAATCGTTTCGTTGGCGCGCTGCTCAAACGGCAGCCGGATGTTCAAGCCGAAGCTTTGCTCGCGGCCCGCGCCTTTTTGCGCCGCGCCCATGATCCCATCGCCGCCGCCGGTGATGATCATGTAACCTTCCTCCACCATCCGCCGCGAAAACTTCTCCGCCGCAATCGACTCCGGATCCGTCTCCGGCGTGCGCGCCGAACCAAAGACCACAATCTTTCGTTTGTGCCGGTACGGGGCAAAAACGCGCGCCGCGTAGCGAAGCTCTTTGAGCGACCGATTGAATAGCTTCAGGTCCGCGGTGGTGGTCTGATCACGCCCGAGCTTCAGCGCGGTGATGATCATCTCCTCGATCAGATCGTGGCTTTTCTCGCATCCGGAATCGGTGACCAACTGTTTGATCCGCGCGTCGAGCGATTCGCTGCCGCTCGTTTGAGTCCGATTGGGCGTGCCGGCAATCCCGCCGGCCGTGAAATCCTGCATCGATGAGGAGAAAGTAGAGAGTTGTAGGTTGAGAGCCGCGGCAGGTCAGGTTAGAAGCGGCGCTCACTTTACCGCGCGTCCGCTCTCTCACAACCTCCATTCGTCCGCGCGTCCCTTCCTGCCACTCCATCTCCGATTGCTGCGGCTCCCCTCGAAATGATCATCGTTATAAAACCCCACACACCCCGCGCGCAGATCGACGAAGTGATCGCTGAAGTGCAGAAGCTCGGCTATGACCCGCGCCCCATTTTCGGCACCGAACAGACGGTGGTCGCCGCGATCGGTGACGAGCGGACGCATCACACGCTCGAGTCGCTCAACGCGTTGCCGCAGGTCGAGACCGTGATCCGCGTGCAGAAGCGATACCAGCTCGTGAGTCGCGAGTCGCATCCAGCGGATTCGATCATCGACGTGGATGGCGTCCCGGTGGGTGGACCGCATTTCGGGCTGATGGCCGGGCCGTGTTCGGTGGAAAGCGAATCGCAGCTGATGCAAACGGCACACGCGGTGAAAGCGGCGGGCGCGACGATCCTGCGCGGCGGCGCTTTCAAACCCCGGACATCGCCTTACGAATTCCAAGGCCTTGGTTCCGAAGGCTTGCGGCTGCTCTCACTCGCGAAGCGCGAAACCGGGCTCAAGATCATCACCGAGTTGCTCAGCGAAGTGCACGTCGATGAAGTCGCGGAGCATTCGGACATCCTGCAGATCGGCGCCCGCAACGCGCAGAATTTCCAGCTCCTGATCGCCGCCGCACGCACCGGCAAACCGATCCTGCTCAAGCGCGGCATCAGCGAGCGGATCGACGAGTGGCTGCTCGCCGCCGAATACATCATGGCGCACGGCAACCCGAACGTCTTCCTCTGCGAACGCGGCATCCGGACATTTGAAACCGCGACCCGCAACACGCTTGACCTCGGCGCGGTCGCGATCGCCAAAAAGGAGAGCCATCTGCCTGTGATCGTCGATCCGAGCCAGGGCTGCGGCCGTGCGGATCTCGTCCGGCAGATGTGCAAAGGCGCGGTCGCAGTGGGTGCGGACGGCTTGCTCATCGAAGTGCATCCGAATCCCGCTGAGGCGCTGAGCGACGGGCAGCAACAGGTCTCGTTGGAAGGTTTTGCGCAGCTGGTGAAGGAGTTGCAGCCGTTCCTGCAAGCCACCGGGCACTCGACGTAGTCGGGATCGCCTCCCCAGCGGCGGCAACGCATCGACGAATCATGATGCGAAGATTTGTTACTTGCTGATGATACCGGGCCGCAGTTTAGTTTCTGACGCTCATGTCTCAGGATACCGTCGCCCGCCTCCACCCGCTCGCTGAGCTGCTCGCTGAGCGCATCGTCATCATCGACGGCGCGATGGGGACGACGATCCAGCAGTACAGGCTGACCGAAGAGCAGTTCCGCGGGGAGCGGTTCAAGGATTGGACGGGCAAGGATCTGAAAGGGAACAATGAGCTGCTGAACCTGACGCAGCCGCAGATCATTCAGGAGATTCATCGCCGCTATTTTGAAGCCGGCGCGGATATCGCGGAGACGAACACTTTCAACGGACAGTTCATCTCACTCGCGGATTACGGCATGGAAGCGCTGGCTTACGAGCTGTCGTTTGCCGGCGCGCAGTGCGCCCGACGCGCCGCGGACGAGGTCATGGCGGCGCAGCCGGGCCGGAAGTGTTTCGTCGCCGGTGCGATCGGACCGACCACCAAGACCTCCTCGATCTCGACGGACGTAAACGACGCTTCGTCCCGCGGCACGAGTTGGGACGAGCTGGTGCGCGCCTACGGCGAGCAAGTCCGCGCGCTCCTCGACGGCGGCGTCGATACGCTGCTCGTCGAAACGATCTTCGACACCCTGAACGCGAAAGCCGCGTTCTTTGCGATCGAGGAAATCTTCGACGAGCGCGGGCTGAGCGCGGTGCCGTATGGCGGTAATTCAGAATTCAAAATTCAAAATTCTGAATTGGCTGTGCCGCTGATGGCTTCGGTGACCTTCATCCAGAAGGGCGGCACCCGCGGCGTGACCGGCCAGACTGTGGATGCTTTCTGGAACAGCATCTCGCACGTCCCACTGCTCAGCGTCGGCATGAACTGCGCGCTCGGGCCGGAGGAAATGCGGCCGCTGATCGAGGAGCTTTCGCAGCTCGCTCCGCTCTACGTCAGCGTCTATCCCAACGCCGGATTGCCGAATCCGCTGTTACCGACCGGCTTCCCCGAAACTCCCGAATCGCTCGCGCCGCAGCTCGCCGAATGGGCGCGCTCCGGGATGTTCAACATCGTCGGCGGCTGTTGCGGAACCACCCCGCCGCACATCGAAAAGATCGCCGCGGCCGTCCGCGGGATCACCCCCCGTGCGGTGCCCGAGTCGGCGCCGTTTCTGCGCCTGAGCGGCAACGATGCGCTGACGCTCACGCCCGAGACAAACTTCATCAACATCGGCGAACGCGCGAACGTCACCGGTTCTCCGAAGTTCGCGAAGCTGATCCTCGCGGGAAACTACGAGGAGGCAGTGAGCGTCGCACGGCAGCAGGTCGAGAACGGGGCGCAGATCATCGACATCAACATGGACGAGGGAATGCTCGATGGCGCGGCGGCCATGACGCGCTTCCTCAACTACATCATGACCGAGCCGGAAATCGCTCGCGTGCCGGTCATGGTCGATAGCTCGAAGTGGAGTGTCATCGAAGCGGGGCTGAAATGCATCCAGGGCAAAAGCGTGGTGAACTCGATTTCGCTCAAGGAGGGCGAGGAGAAGTTCATCGCCGCGGGCAAGCTCGTGCGGCGTTACGGCGCGGCGGTTGTGGTCATGGCCTTTGATGAACAAGGCCAGGCCGACACGCTCCAGCGCAAATGCGAGATCTGCGAACGCAGCTATCGGCTGCTCGTGGATCGCTGCGGCTTTCCACCACAGGACATCATTTTCGATCCAAACATCCTCACGGTCGCGACCGGGATCGAGGAGCACAACAACTACGCGATCAACTTCATCGAGGCGACGCGCTGGATTAAAGCGAACCTGCCGCACGCCAAAGTCAGCGGCGGCGTCTCGAACATTTCGTTCTCGTTCCGCGGCAACAATCACGTGCGCGAGGCGATGCACTCCGCGTTCTTGTATCACGCCATCCAGGCCGGTTTGGACATGGGCATCGTCAATGCCGGCATGCTCGAGGTCTATGAAGAGATCCCGAAAGAGCTGCTCGGGCTCGTCGAAGACGTGCTGCTCAACCGTCGCCCCGACGCGACGGAACGACTCGTCACTTACGGCGAAGCGCTGAAGCAGAAAGCAACCGGCGCGGTCGCGGAGAAGACCATGGAGGAATGGCGCAAGCTGCCGGTGGAGGAGCGACTCACGCATGCCTTGGTGAAGGGCATCGACCAATTCGTGGTCGAAGACACCGAGGAGGCGCGGCTGAAATACCCGAAGCCGTTGACGGTCATCGAGGGTCCACTGATGGATGGAATGAACGTGGTCGGCGACCTATTCGGCGCGGGCAAAATGTTCCTCCCGCAAGTCGTGAAAAGCGCGCGCGTCATGAAGAAGGCGGTCGCGCATTTGCTGCCTTACATGGAAGCGGAGAAAGCCGCCACGCTCGCCGCGGGCGGCGAAGTGCGCACCCAGGGCAAGGTGCTGATGGCCACCGTGAAAGGCGACGTGCACGACATCGGCAAGAACATCGTCGGAGTCGTGCTCGGCTGTAACAACTACGAGGTGATCGACCTTGGTGTGATGGTCTCGGCCGACAAGATTCTCGCCACCGCGCGCGAGCTGAAAGTGGACGTGATCGGCCTCAGCGGACTGATCACCCCAAGTCTCGACGAGATGGTCCACGTCGCCCGAGAGATGGAACGCACCGGGATGAAGCAGCCGTTGCTGATCGGCGGCGCAACGACGTCGAAAGCACACACCGCGGTGAAGATCGCGCAAAACTACAGCCAGCCTGTGGTGCACGTTTTGGACGCGAGCCGCGCCGTGCCGGTGGTGAGTTCATTGATCAACCCGGAGGCGCGCGAGGCGTTTGCCACCAGGAATCGCAACGAGCAGGACCGCGCCCGTGCCGCGCATGCAGCACCGGCGCAGAAGCTGATTCCGATCGATGAAGCGCGTGCAAATCGAACGAAGATCGAGTGGCGTTCCGAGGATATCCCGCAGCCGGAGTTCACGGGGACTCGCATTCTGGATGGAACGGTTCCGCTCGCCGAGATCGCGGAATACATCGATTGGTCGCCGTTCTTTCATACGTGGGAGTTGCGCGGCCGCTACCCCGCGATTCTGCAGCACGAGAAGTATGGCGAACAGGCGAGGACGCTCTTCGCCGATGCACAGGCGCTGCTCGCGCGGATCATTGACGAAAAGCTGCTCACGCCGCGCGCGGTTTACGGCCTGTTTCCCGCCAATGCTGTCGGTGATGATGTGGAGCTCTATGCCGACACGGCGCGCACGAAGGTCCTCACCCGCCTCCACTTTCTCCGCCAGCAAATCGCCAAGAAACCAGGTGAGCCCAATCAGTCACTCGCCGACTTCATCGCTCCCAAAGCGCACGGGAATTTACTCTCCGAAACCAGTGTCGAATCGCTGCCGCCCGCCTATTCGTTGCCGGATCACATCGGTGCGTTTGCGGTGACTACGGGCCACGGCCTCGCTGAGATCGTCGAAAAGTTCAAAGCCGATTACGACGACTACAACGCGATCATGGCCGAAGCTTTGGCGGATCGATTGGCGGAGGCGTTCGCCGAATACCTGCACAAACGTGTGCGCGCCGAATGGGGCTTCGGCACAGCCGAGAACCTCACCACCGAGCAAATGATTGCGGAGGAATATCGCGGCATCCGACCCGCCGCGGGTTATCCGGCCTGCCCCGATCACACCGAAAAAGGCACACTCTGGCAGCTCCTGGACGTCGAAAAGTGCGCCGGCATCAAAATCACCGAATCGTTTGCCATGTGGCCAGGCAGCAGCGTGAGCGGTCTCTATTTCGCGCATCCGCAAGCGCGGTATTTCGGGCTGGGTAAAATCGAGCGGGACCAGACGATGGACTACCACCTGCGCAAAGGCATGACCTTGCAGGAAACCGAACGGTGGCTCGGGCCGAATCTTAACTACGACCCGCTGATCGTCCCCTCCTCCGGCTCGGCGGTCTGCGCCTGTGGGGCTGCGCACGCGCTCGCGCGCTGAGGCAGGGCGGTGCGGGCAGCACCCTCGCGCTGCGCGAGAGAGACTGCGTCCGGGAAGTCTCCGTGAGCGATTCGCCGTAGCGATTCCATGGCTTCCCTCCACGAACTCACGGGCGGACTTGCGCCGCCGATCTAGCCGGACTCCCGCGTCCGCAAATTCCCGCCGGTTCCGCCACGGAAAACCTGCAGCATCTCCGCCATGATGCTGGCGGCGATTTCGCCGGGCGAATCGGCTCCGACATCCAGCCCGACGGGTGCAAACACTTGCGCGAGTTGCTGCTCGCTGATTCCCCGCGCCGCCAGATCAGCGAAGACCTGACGGACTTTCCGACGACTTCCAATCATGCCGAGGTAACCCATTCCGCAACGGACCAGCGCGGCGTGCAGCGCCTCGCGATCGATCTCGTAGTTTCGGCTGACGAGCACAAGCGCTTCATCCGCACGCCACGTTCGATCACGGATGAAAGCGGTGGCGTTTCCGGAGAATTGCTCGTCCGCGGGAAAATGCGCCAGCAGCTCGACGCGGTCGTCCACCACCGAAACGTGCCAGCCACAATCCCGAGCAAGCCGCCCCAGAGCCCGCGCACAATGGCCCGCGCCAATCAGGAACAACGCTTCGGTGATCCGCTGCGGCTCAATGAACACGGTGACTTCGCCGCCGCAGATCGCGCCGAACGACGCCGCGTCGCTATCGTGCAACGGATACGTTTTCAAAACCGGCGCTTTTGCGTGCAGTGCCGCGTGCGCCTCGGCGATCACCAGCGATTCGAACTTTCCGCCACCGATCGTCCCCACGATCCGGTGGTCTGGGAAAACGAGCATCTTTGCCCCCGCGGCCCGCGGCACCGAGCCGCGCGTGGCTGCGATCGTCACCAATGCACAGGCAAGACGTTGCGCCCGCGCAGCGACGAGTTCGCGCAGCACCTCATCGGTCATGCGCGTGCGACCGTTGCTTCGATCTGTCCATGGGGTTCGTCCGTCGGCACGAAGAGTTCATTCCGATTCTCGATCCCGAACGGAGTCAGGTTCACGAGGAGGCAATGCTTGTTCGGCGCAGCGAGATGCACCTGCGAAATGTGCGGGCACACGGCCAGCGCGCTCTCGGCCATTTGGAAAAGCGTGGTCTGCACGCTCGGGCTGAAATTCTCCGCAAACGGGGCGAGCAGCGCCGCGAGGATGGTGGCGTTCGCCGCGTTGTAATCGGCTGGCTCATCACTCCAGTCCCACACGGCGCGCAGTGAGGTGGCCATGATCCGCTCCATGGTCTCGGGTAGCGTCGTGTATTCGCAGCGCGGAAAGTCGGAAAAGCCGGAGCCGCTGGACTTCAGGATCAACAAATCCGCAATGCCCGACTGCACGCCGCAACCTCCCGCGGTGGCGACGGCGCGTGTGAAAGGTCGCGCGTTCCCTTGACTGGAGAAGCTGTGTGGATGCGGCATTCCAGCGATCTCCATGCGCTGCCAGACGCGTTCGCTCGTTTCGACAACTGTCCGTTCAACCTGCGGGTATTTGGTCGTGAAGTGCTCTGCGAGCGTGATCGCGAAGCGTTCGGTTTCGAGCCCGAGATGCTGGTGTGCGAGCGCATTCACCGTGTTCTTCATCGTGTCGGTCGCGACCACTTCCGAATTGTCGCCCGACGTGTAGCTGCTCTCAAAATCGCCGCTCAAGCTGACTGACACGTCCAGTTCCTTGATCGTGTGCGTCGCCCCATCGCGCAGAACTTTCATCACCCGCACGCGCGACTTTCCGTACTGATGTGAGGTCAGTTTCATCGCCGAAGTCTCGCGTGACGGGACTGGACTGCGCGCGGCGCGAAACTGCTCACAGCTTCGCGAGACACTGGTCCACAACTTCGAGAAGGAAATCGGCGTCCGCGCGCTTGAAACACATTGGCGGTTTGATCCGCAGCACGTTGCCGTGGAATCCGCCCTTGCCGATGAGCAGCCCGAGATCCCTGGCGATCTCAAATACCTGCAGCGTCTCTTCCTTGGCGGGAGTTTTGGTCGCGCGATCTTTGACGAACTCCACGCCGATCATCAGCCCCTTGCCCCGCACGTCGCCAATGATCGAATGCTTCGCCGCCATCCTGCGGAAGCCGTCCATAATGTAACCGCCGACCTCCAGGGAGTTTGCCTGCAATGCTTCCCGGTCGATCACTTCGAGCACGGCTTTGCCCTGCGCGCAGACCACCGGATTGCCGCCGAACGTGTTGAAGTGAGTCCGTGACGCGAGCGCTTGCGCGATCTCGCGCGTCGTCACCACGGCCGCGAGCGGGACGCCGTTGCCGATCCCTTTTGCCATGGTGACGATGTCCGGGATCACGCCCTGCGTTTCGAAGCCCCAGTAATGCGTTCCGGTCCGGCCGAAGCCCGCCTGCACTTCATCCGCGATGCACAGACCGCCGGCGGCGCGTGCATGCGCATAGACCTGTCGAAGATAGCCGTCCGGGAAAACGACGGTGCCGCCGACGCCCTGGATCGACTCCGCGATGAAGCCTGCGATCCGGCCGGAAGTGGCGTAGTCAATGACGCTCTTCACGTCGTCCGCATACTTCCGCGCCGCGTCGGGATCGTCGTACCCGTAGGCGCCACGATACTGATC
Organism: Chthoniobacter sp.; assembly: GCA_028293645.1. Lineage (GTDB taxonomy): Bacteria > Verrucomicrobiota > Verrucomicrobiia > Chthoniobacterales > Chthoniobacteraceae > Chthoniobacter. The sequence goes on along the minus strand of JAQGOK010000074.1, from coordinate 16,285 downwards.
GGGCGTGATTGCGTGATGGACGCCGAAGCTGTGCGGCACGTTGAATTTCCATGTCGAATGCGCGGTCAGGCCCATGCCACTGGAGTTGCCGCCATGGTAGGCATTGCGCAGCGCGACAAAGTCGTAGTTTCCCGTGAACGCCCGTGCCATGAGCATTGCGAGGTCATTCGCCTCGGAGCCAGAATTGACGAAGTAACAGACCTTCAGATCACCCGGCATCTTCGCCGCGAGCGCCTGCGCGTATTCGGCGATGTTCGGGTGCAGGTAGATCGTCGTCGTGTGCTGGATCAGCGCGTTCTGCCGATTCACCGCCGCGATCACGTGCGGATGGCAATGCCCCACGCTGACCGTGACGATGCCCGCGAACGCATCGAGATAGCGGCGGCCTTTCTCGTCGAAGAGATACTGTCCCCTTCCCTCCACAATCATCAGCGGTCGCTTGTAATAAGCGAAGATCGCGGGACTGAGGAACTCCTTGCGCAAGGCGAGCACTTCCTCCGCGGACGGCCCGCTGTAAGGCTGCGGACTATGGTCGAAGGGCGGCAGTTGCGGCGTGTCCATGCGAGCGGCGAGGATCATCGGCCGAAGCCCGGCGTGCAAGAGCGTGGAGGGTTTCAGCTCTTCAGAGCGGGGGCAGCGGCGGTGCTTTGAGCCGCGCGACTTCTCGTTCGAGTTCCCGGAGGCGACGCACCATTTCGGGCAACTGCTGCATCGCCACCCACTGCCGTTTCGTCTGCTTATCCGGCATGGCGGGAATGCCGAGCACAGCCCCGCCATCGGGCACATCGCGCATCACCCCGGACTTCGCCCCGACCATGGATTGTCTCCCCAACTTCAGGTGTCCCGCGATTCCGGATTGCGAGGCAACGACCGTGTAGTCGCCAAGCTGCGTGCTCCCGGCAAAACCGACCTGACCCATGATCAGACAATGTTTCCCGATCACCACGTTGTGCGCGACATGCACGAGATTATCGATCTTCGTGCCCGCCCCGATCACCGTCGGTCCGAGCGCTCCACGATCAATCGCTGCGTTCGCGCCGATCTCCACATCGTCGTGGAGGATCACGTTCCCGACCTGCAGGACTTTGCGGTGCTGGCCTTCGTCGAAAACATACCCGTAGCCGTCCGAGCCGATGGTCGTGCCGGCATGGATCGTCACGCGATTGCCGATGATCGTCCGGGGATACACGACGACGTTTGGAAACAGGCACACGTCCTCGCCGATCTGCGACGCCGAGCCGATGTGATTGCCTCCGGCAAGCACGGAGCGTGGGCCGATCCGGACGCCTTCGCCGATCACGCAACCGGGACCAATGTGAGCGGTGGAATCGACCTCCGCTGATGCGGCGACCTTCGCGCTCGAATCAATGCCGGGCAGCGGCTTCTCCGGCGGGAAAAAAAGCGGCAGCAATCGCGCGACGGCGACCCGAGGATTGCCGACCCGGATCAACGTTTTCCTTTCGGAGGTGAAGTCCCGCGGCACCAGGATGGCCGAAGCCGCACTCCCTTCCGCAGCGACCAGGAACGCCTCCTTCTCCGCAAAGGTGAGATCGCCTTCCCGCGCGAGGTCGGCTGTGGCGAATCCCGTCAGAACCGTTTCGCCGTTCCCGAGAACTTCGCCGCCCACGCGCTCGGCGATATCTGAGACCGTAAACGACATGAGGATGGAAGAGCCCAGCGCTGGAAGCCGGAATCAGCCTGGCGAAAGGTCCCGCTCCGCTGCTGCCTGGGAGGCATCCGAAACCCCGTGCTCCATCTCCCGAAAGCCGATCATCCGCTGGGCGTTCGAGTCCCAGACTTTCAGCCGAAGGCAGCGGGCAATCTCCCATGGAAGGAGCGAGGTGGTGCGTGGATTCTGTAGTTCGGGCATGCCGCGGACTACTTCCGGGAGCCGGTAGAACGGGATCTTCGCATTAAGATGATGCACGTGATGGTAGCCGATATTGGCCGTGAACCACGCCATGAGCGGGCTGGTCTTCATGTAGCTGGAAGACTCGAGCGCCGCTTTCTCGTAGGTCCATCCAGATTTCTCGTTAAGCGACACGCTGGGGAAGTTGTGCTGCGCGTAGAAGAGGTAACTCCCGATGGCGTAGGTGATGAAGTGCGGGATGGTCTGCGTCAGCAGGAGTTGCCCCCAGCCCCACTGGGTCACCAACACGATGCCAATCGCAATATGCACAAACAGCGAGAGCAGACAGTCAGCGTGTCTCTTCGGGTTGTTGAGGAAGGGATTGAGACACATCCCGTAGAGGAACATCGTCAGATAGCCGAAGAGGATCGTGAGCGGGTGACGCATCACCAGATACTTGATCCGATCCGAGCGTGAGGAGCTTTCAAACTGGCTCCGGGTCATGATCGGAAAGGAACCGATGTGCGAACCGCGCAGCTTCGAATTGTGGTTGTGATGATGGTTATGCGAGCTGCGCCACACGCTGCTCGCGCTGAGTGCAAAGACTCCGAAGACCCGCATCAGCACCTCGGCCATCCGCGAGCGCCCCAGGATCGCGTGATGTTGTTGGTCGTGATAGATCACGAACAATCTCAGCAGCAGTAACCCGGCAAAGACGCTGCACACCATCTTCCCGACCAGGTGGAAATTCCAAAAGGTTCCGGCGAGGGCGAGCGCCAGCAAGGCGCTCGTGGAGAGAACATAGGCCCAGCTCTTGGCCGGGTCATCCGACGCGTATTGCTTTGTCGCAAGGACCAACTCTTGTCCGCTTCTCATGCAGAAATCATTCGGCCGCGACCTTCGTCGCCCTCAAGCGGTTTGTCGAGCGATGGGAAGGGGTTGTTTGCTGGGTCCGACGGAGTGAACTCTCCACGCTCCGGCCCCGAATCGGCAAAGGAAGTGGCCCCACTACTGGCCGTTGACGACGGAAAAAACGCGCGGAACCGGCAACGGCGGCAGTATTCCAGAAAGCCGCGCATTTCCTGATCGAGCAGCCTGCCGCGGCGGTGGGGGCGCTCAACACCATCCGCACCCTCACGTTCGGGAGGACCGGCCGACTGGATTGACCCAGATTCCTGTGCAACGACGGCCGATCTTCCCGAGAGCAAAACCATCGCAAAGGCGAGAGCCGCTTTGGGAGCGATCGAAAGAACGAGGTGAGACAGAGCAGCCGGGGGATTTCAGAGCGATGGATTCCTTGGGTCCCGGAAGGTGGCCCCGTCGAGCCGCGAGGCGAGCGACGGCTCGGCCGTGGCGGCTGCTTGAATCGGACTTCCGCGGAGACGCCGACTACACCGCGCGATGCGTCGGCTCACGCTGGAGATACTGTCCGCGGCCGAGAGTGCCGCCGAATTGCCCATCCCGGACCGCCACCTGACCGCGGACGGTCACCAGCGATGCCCGGCCTTCGAGCTTCCAACCTTCAAAGGCGCTGTAATCGACATTCATTTTTTGCGTAGCGGCAGAGATGGTGCCCCGGTATTCCGGATCGAAGATCACGAGATCCGCGTCGCTGCCCGGCGCGATCGTACCTTTGCGCGGAAAGAGACCGAAGAGCCTGGCCGCTTGCGTGCTGGCGACGTTCACAAAGGTGTTCAGGTCGAGCTTCCCGGCTTTCACGCCATAGGTGTAGAGCAGGTTCACCCGCTCCTCGAGTGAGGGAATGCCATTGGGAATCCTGGTGAAGTCATCGCGGCCCATCGGCTTCTGGGTTTGGAAATCGAACGGCGCGTGATCGGTGGCGACCGTCTGCACCAGGCCATCCCGCAAGCCGTTCCAAAGCACGGGCTGATTCCGTCGGTCGCGCAAGGGAGGCGACATCACAAACTTCGCTCCTTCGAAGTTCACACGCTCGGCATCCGATTTATCGAGCAGGAGATACTGAATCAGTGTCTCGACACTTACCCGCACCCCACGCTGCCGCGCTGCGAGCGCTTCGGCCAGGGCTTCCTGACAACTTAGATGCACGATGTAAGTCGCCGCGCCGGTAAGTTCGGCAAAGGTCATCAAGTGATGCACGCCTTCGGCTTCCACGCGCGGCGGCCGACTCTCGTGGTGACCTTCCGGTCCAGTGACTCCAGCCGCGAGCAACTCTTTTGCCCGCTCCGCGATCAGAGTCTCATTCTCGCAATGCGCGGTGACAATCACCCCAAGTTCTTTGGCGAGCTTCAGCGTGCGATAGAGCTCGGAGTCGTCGATGCCAAACGCGCCTTTGTAAGCCAGGAAAATCTTAAAGGACGGGTTCCCGCGGCGGACGATCTCGCGCAGTTGCGATTCGGTCGCGTCATCAAATTTCGTAACCCCCATGTGGAAGGTGAAATCACACGCGGACTTCCCCACCGCCTGAGACATCCACAGTTCAAATCCTTCCAGGGCATCGTCACTCCGCGATGGGCAACACATCTCGATCAACGTCGTTGTTCCCCCGACGAGTGCGGCCTGACTTGCCGTCTCGTAAGTGTCCTTCGCGAAGGTTCCCATGAACGGCAGATAGACATGCACGTGCGGATCGATGAAGCCCGGGAAGACGAACTTACCCGTCGCATCAATCACCTCGGCGCCCGGCGGCGCTTCGAGATCGCGTCCAATCCGAGTGATGGTCTCGCCTTCACACCAGACGTCCCCCACCCAATCGCTGTCAGCAGTGACGATCCGGCCGTTCTTAATCAGGAGAGACATGGACGAGTCGTGAATGTTCCGAGTAACCGCGCAACCTACTTCTTCCAAACGTCGCCGACTCCGTCGCCAAACCAACGCGTGCTCACCACCTTTTGCTGGGTGTAGAACTGCACTCCTTCCCGGCCCTGAATGTGGAGGTCGCCGAAGAACGACTCGTCCCAGCCGGTGAATGGAAACATCGCCATCGTCGCCGGGACGCCGACATTGATCCCGACCATGCCGGCTTTAACCCGGTGCTTGAACTCACGCGCGGCTTTACCGGAGTTCGTGAAAATGGCGGCCCCATTGCCAAAGGCGGAGCGATTTGCCGTTTCAATCGCGGCATCGAGATCGTCCATCCGCATCACGTTGAGCACGGGGCCGAAAACTTCTTCACGCGCGAGCGTCATGTCGGCTTGCACACCATCGACAATCGTCGCGCCGACGTAGTAGCCGCCCGGCGCTTCCGGCACGCGGATCCCACGTCCATCCGCAATCACGCGTGCACCTTCGCTCTCGCCGCTGGCGACCAGGCTCAGCACGCGATCGCGATGGGGCGCGCTGATCACCGGGCCCATGTCCGGCTGCGTCGCACGATCCGTCGGACCGACTCGAATGGCGCGCGCGGCTTCCACCAGGGACGGCAGCAACCGGTCCGCGGCTGCGCCGACGGTGAGCGCGGTCGAGCCCGCCATGCAACGTTCGCCAGCGCAGCCAAACGCCGCGCTGCTCAGGCTCTCGACCGTGCGCGGGACATCGGCGTCCGGCATGACAACGATGTAATTCTTGGCACCGCCATTGGCCTGCACACGTTTGCCGTGGCGCGTTCCGGTTTCGTAGATGTGCCGCGCGATCGGCGTCGAGCCGACGAACGAAATCGCCCGCACTCGTGGATGGGTCAGCAGCGCATCCACGACCTCGCGCCCGCCGTGCACGAGATTCAGCACGCCTGTCGGCAGCCCGGCTTTTTCCAGCAACTCGACGAGCAGCACCGCGGTCAGTGGCACCTTTTCACTGGGCTTCAGCACGAAGGTGTTTCCGCAAGCGAGTGCGACGGGAAACATCCAGAGCGGCACCATGGCGGGGAAATTGAACGGCGTGATGCCGACGCAAACGCCCAGCGGCTGAAGGTGCGTCTCGCAATCCACTCCGCGCGCGATGTTCTCCAGCGAATCACCCATGAGCAGCGACGGAATCCCGCACGCATACTCCACGTTCTCCAGCCCGCGGAACAAGCTGCCCCGGGACTCCGCGAGCGTTTTGCCGTGCTCGCGCGAGACGCACGCGCAGAGCTTGTCGAAGTGCTCCTCGATCAGTTGCCGGTAACGGAAGAACACACGCGCGCGTTCGATCGGCGGCGTGTCGCGCCAGGCCGGAAACGCTGTCGCGGCTGCTTCGACAGCCGCATTCACCTCGGCGGCTCCGCCAACGGGGCATTCGGCGATCACCTCGCCAGTGGAAGGATTGAAGACCGGCGTTCCGCCAGAAATCTTGCGCCACTCACCGGCAATAAAAGTCGGAACTGCCGGGACGGTCGTGGTGCTCACGGAATGAACAGCGGTCTCAGCCGCGGGCGAGCGCGTCGCTTTGTTTCACAAACTCGTCGCCGCTCCACTCACCGTCGGTCTTCACCACCTTCGTCACCGCGGCCGCTTTTTGGGCAGCTTTGCGTTCGCCTTGCATGCGCACAAGTTCCGCGTGGGTAGTGAAGTAATCGAGCGACTTGCCTTTGAAATCCGCGAGCGTCTCGAAGCTATGCTTCGCCATGAACTCGAGCAGTTCCTCGCACATCGGCTTGACGCATTCGTAGCCGAACTTCATCACCCCGGTGCAGACCTGCACCGTGTCCGACCCGAGCAGAATGAACTGCGCCGCGTCGCCGCCGTTCTCGATCCCGCCGAGACCTGAAAGCGTCCGCCCGGGAAATTCGCGCCGGATCATCGTCGCGATTTCCATCACCATCCGCAGCGCGATCGGCCGCACCGCTTTGCACGAGTAACCGCCCGGTGTCGTATAACCCTCCACCGTCGGCTCTGGTCGAAGCGTTTCCAGATTCACTCCCATCACACTGCGGATCGTATTGATCGCGCTCACGCCCTGGCAGCCGGCGCGCAGCGCGGCGCGACTCGGATCTTCAATGCGCGTGATGTTCGGCGTCATCTTCGCCCAGACCGGCTTCTTCGCCGCGCCCATCACCCAGCCGCACACCTCTTCGAGGATGTCCGGTTCCTGACCCATCGCCGCCCCCATCTTTCGCTCGGGCAGTCCGTGCGGGCAGGAGAAATTGCACTCGAAGGCATCAACGCCTGCATCCTGACAGCGCTCCACGATCTCCACCCACGCGTCCTTGTTAAACTCCTCCATGATCGACGCGATCAGCACGCCATCGGGGAACTGATCTTTGCACTTCTTGAATTCATCGAGCCAGATCTCGAACTTCCGATCGCTGATCAGTTCGATGTTTTCCCAGCCGATCACTTCCTGCCGATCCGCGGAGAGAAGCTTCGCGTAGCGCGGCGTCACATTCACGACCTTCGCCGCGTCGAGACTCACCGTCTTCGCGATCACCGCGCCCCAGCCTTCCCGGAAAGCGCGCGCGATGACGTTCAGATTCGTGCCCGGCGGCCCGGAACCGATGATGAAAGGGTTCGGCAGCTTAAGACCGTCAACAGTCGTGGCGAGAGTCGGCATGGTTTTTCCCTGTGAAGTTTCCCTGCAACGTGTGCTCCTGAAAGCAGGCCGCTGCTGGGTGGCGAATGCAATAGGAAACTCCAGTGCGGTTGAAGAAAGCGGTCGGCGCAGGTGAATGAGAGAATGCTCCGCGCGCGTTACGCAATTCCTCGCGTGGCAGCGCTTCGGATAGAGACAGGCGCAAACCAGATGGGCGGTCGCATTTCCCGCGTCAGCGCAATCGCTCTTGGATTTCGACCACATTCGTTCCAAACCTCTCCGATGCTGTTCGAATCGAGACGTATCGGGAACTGGGGAAAAGCCATGCGGATTCCCGGCCCCGGATCCTGGCCACCCCTTCGAAGGGTCGCGATAATGCTTGTTGCGGTCGCGGGGCTGACGCCGCTTGCGCGTGGGCAGGTGCAACCCGGCGCGGGCCAGCCCAAAGATACGCAAATCGAAATTGAATCGAAGTTTCTCGAAGTCAGCGAACCGGTGGCGAAGAAGCTGGGACTGCTACCCATGGCCGGAGTTTCCGGCTTGGGATCTGCAGCGACGGTCGAGGCGAAAGACGATCCGGAGCCGGCCGCGTCGAGTTCGGTCATGGGACCGGCTGCGCTCAAGGACTTGCTGGAGAAGATTAACGCAGCCAAAGGCGTGGATTTGCTTTCCGCGCCACGGGTCACTACGCGGAGTGGGCAGCGGGCGGTGATCGAAGTGATTCGCGAATACCGTTACGGGACGGAATTCGATCCCGGTGAGAACGGAGTCATCACTCCGACCGCATTTGAAACCCGTAATCTCGGCGTGACGCTGGAGGTCGAGCCGAGAGTCGTGGACCAGCTGATCGACCTGCAGTTGACTCCGCAGGTTGTCGAACTGGAGGGATTCACCCGCATGCAAGACGGGCAACCGCTGCCGTTGCGCAGCGGCCGAAGCATCGGAGCGAACCGGAATGTGAAAGACCTCGCCAGCATCAACCTTCCGAAAAACACAATCGCCCAACCCGTCTTTTCAACCCGCAAGGTCACGACGCGCCTCACGTTGTCCTCCGGACAGTCCGTCCTGCTCGGAGGACTTAAGCGGGATGAGGGCGAGGAAGGGACACCTTCAGCGACGCGGATTCTCTATGTGCTGATCACTGCGCGTATCGTCCGCAATCCGCACGACGCGATGGCGGACGAAGTTTTACCAGTCGCCGTGATCGATCCCGCGGATGAGCAGGGCTTTGTCCGCAGCCCGTTCGCACCTGAAACGAAGCCGATCGACGCGCGCGGACTCCCCTCAGGGGCAGAGTTAAAGTGCCCAACTACCAGGAAGCTATTTCGCCTGAGGTAGGAGTGTGCCTCGTTGGCACCTGTAACTCGTTTGGAAAGAACGGGAGGGACGAAGGCGGCGTCCCGGGATCCGATGACGTACCCAGCTGGCGATAGGCGCCGCCCTAAGCCGCTTCGTGCCAATGCAGGTCTGACGGGAGCTCGAAGGCGGCGTATTCCACGTGCAGGACGCGACGATGCTCAGTGCTGGTCGATCGGCTGGACGCATGCAGCAGCAGAGGGCGCATAAGCAAGGCGTCCCCCGCGGACGCGGAGCAAAGGACTTCCGGCTGCTCCGTACGCAGCTCCTGAATGCGATCGGGTGTAAGTCGGCCCAGACGATGCGATCCCGGCAGAACTCGGAGCGCACCGTTGGACGCGTTGGCGTGATCGAGGTGAAGCCGGATCGTGAGCATTTGCTGCAGCAGCTCCACGGGCGGCTGCACATGAGGAATCCCCTCCTTTACGGTCCACGGTCCGAAGCCAGGCACATCCGCCCGAGCGCGGACGGCCAGAGTCAGATCCTGATGCCACGGGACGAGCCAGTTTGCTTCCGCAGACTTGTCAAAATAGATGGCGCGAACTGGTCGTGGTTCTCCGGCAAGATGCGGACGCACGAGACCAAGGAATCGCGCAGAGCGCGCGACGGCTGCGACCGCAAGATCTGCCAACAAGCCGCGGCGTCCCGCACCCGTGATCGATCCAAGCGAAGCGAGCAACTCCTGCTGCTGCTTTTCATCAAGGACCTCGCGACACGTCGCGAAGCCGTGAGCTTCAACTTCAAAGCTCACGGCCTCCTCGCGCGGAGACGAATCGCCAAACGTAGCCAACTCAGTTCCCGACCGGCAGGATTTCAGCCTGCACGATGAAGAAGACGAGTGCGTTGGCCGTGTGATCTTCAAAGGTCGCCAGCAGGAGCTGCTGGCCGCTGAGGAGCCTGACGCTCACCGTGGTCTTCATGGTTCGGAATTGCGGTTGATCCAACCGAATGTCCGCACCCGCACTGTTCTTCCCTGTGAAATGCGTCTTCATCTCCGCCAGCGCAACATGTTGCGGCACCAGGCTCACGAGAATCGAGCCGCCATCCGGTGCGACCACCGCCTCCACCTCCAAAGTGGTGCCGGTGTTTCGCGTCTCGAAAGCGGTCGGGGCAAGATCAGCGGAGTCCGGCTTTGCCGGTGGTCTGAATCCGTCCGCCGCTTTGCGCAGCCCAAATTCGGTCGCATACCTTTCTTCCAAAATCCCCTCTGTCAACGCGCGCTGACCGCTTTGGGTCACGACTTCCGGCCACGCGATGAGCCGGGCCTCCTTCCGCGCAATCATCTGAACGAGCCGTTGACTGGTCGCCTCGATCTTCGAGCCATCGCGGAGGCTCGGGAGCAGTTCGAGGGCGATCGGTTGCGGCACCGAGACCATCAGGAGGTTGGTTCGGACCTGCCATTTCTCTTTGAGCAGGCGGGCGACGTGAGCTTCGCGCTCGGCGACCTGGCGTTGGCGCTCGGCTTCGAGCGTCGCTTGATTTGCGGGTTCACCGCGCGCCGCCTGAGCGCCAGCAAAGGACGAGAGACTTGAGAGCAGCGTGAGGGAGAGGAGAGCAGATCGTAGGTTCATTGGGTGGGGGGCAGTGCACGATGGACGCAGATCGGCAACAGGCAATTCAATGCGGTTCTCCCGGCGTGCAGCCCTACGCCTTATTGCCACCCTTGAGTCAACAGGGACGTCCGCGTGGAACGTCACAGGTTCGTGGAAGCAGTCGCGGACCTGCTGAAGGCCTGCCACTTCGGCAGGTCTGAGCCACCCTCTCTCCGGCGAGGATCAACCTCGCACCCACTCTAGAAAAACAAGCTTACACCCAACCAGCCGCCCACTGAATTCATGCCTGCATTGCGATCGTAGAGGCAGGCATTCGAGATGTGCCGGTAGTCCGCTTCCACGAACATCGCGCACTCATCGGAGAACAGGTAGCGCAGACCCAGACCTGCCTGCAGGTTGAACTCGAATGGCCCACCGATCAGCCGCTGGGGCTCGTTCTCGTGGATGTTGTTATACAGCGCTCCGGCGCCGATCTGGAAGTAAGGCACCCAGTGCGCATCGGGCTGCACAAAGTTGTAGCGGAGTAACAAGCTCAGTCCGGCCATCCCTCCGCTCGGGCCATCGACGACACCGCCTCCGACAATCTCCGTGAGGAATTCCAGGTTACCGCGCAACGCACCCTCTCCGGCCGGAGACGTCAGCATCCAACCGAGTCGCACGCTTGCATCGACGTCAGTCGTATGTGGGCGGACTTCGGAATAGTTTCCGACCGACGTAAAGCCTCCCAATCCGATCTGCAGTTCGCGCGCGCCCTGGTCAAACGGTGATCGCGCTTCCAGCACGGACTTCATTTCCTTTCCCGCAAAGCTGGCAGGCTGCAGAGTCAGAAACACCGCAGCGAACGCAGCGGCCGGGAGGAGAGAAACAATCACGCGCATGTTGCGCACGGAATTAGGGGACGCGGGAATGGGAAGCAAGCTGATTGACTGAATTTACCTCCCTCGAGCGGCGAACTTCGCTCGCTGGAACTCAAGCCGAGTGGGAGTCGCTATTTCCCGGCGCCGTATGCCCGCACGAAATCAATGCAGAGTTTCGCGTCGCCGACGTTGTCTTCCCACTTGTGCTCGTACTCGACCGAGATCGGACCTTCGAAGCCCTGCGCTTTCAGCTCGTCGAGGCACTCCTTCACGCCGCTTACACCTTGTCCCCAGGGAACATCGTGACCACTCGGCAACGGCGCGTGCAGATCCTTCATGTGGCTGCTCATGATCCGTCCCTTGAGGATTCGGAGGCAATCGACGGGCTTCAGCCCGCTGCGAATCCAGTGCCCGATGTCCGCGCAGGCGCCCATCCGCGCGTCCCGATCTTTGGTCACTTCCAGCACGTAGTTGGGATCCCAGACCCGGTAGTTTGGGTTATCCGGGCGCTTCGGGTGATCGTGAATCCCGACCTTGATGTCGAACTCCTTGACCAGCTTCTCGGCGGTATCCAGCGCGTCAACTGACTCCGTGTTGATCACCCGGATGCCCATGGCTTTGCAGAATTCGAAGACCTTCCGCGACTTCGCCTCGTCCGGGGACAGGCCGACTACGCCGTAAGCCATCGGGGTGATCCCGTGCTCTTTGCATTTCGCCTTCACTTTGTCCCAGACGCCACGGGCCTCCTCGTCCGTCACAGGCACTGCTTTGGGTTTCGCCTTGGGGTCTTCCGCCGGGACCTCGCGCGCGGTCTCGTGTCCGAATTTCAGCGTTGGTTCTTCCTTCGAGAGTTTCTGGCCGGGGTAAAACTCGATCACCTTGCCGCCCGCCTGTGCCGTCTTCTCGATCGCCTCGAAAACGCTGAAGCGGTTGAAAGTGTAAGCCTGGCAGCCGACGGCAAAGCCGCCGGTCTTCAGCTCGTCGGGGATGCTGCCGGCCAACAGGCTCGAGGCAAAGAGGCACGTCGCGAGTGTCAGGGTGGGGAGAAACTTCATCCGGACATTGGCCGGGAACACCGCGGGCAAGTCAAGCGCCCGAGCGGACCACGATCCCTTGCCGCAGGGCGTTCGCCGAGATTTACGAGAATGTGGATTTCACGTCGGCGGAAGAGTCGGATACGACTGCTCCCGCATGAAAATTCGCTCCCTGGAACTCTTCACCGTCGCGCCGCGTTGGCTCTTTCTTAAAGTCACGACCGAATCGGGGCTCGTTGGCTGGGGTGAGCCGGTCGTTGAGGGCAAGGCGGACACCGTCCGCGCCGCCGTGGAAGAGATGGCTGACTTCGTCGTCGGCAAAGACGCGCGCCAGATCGAAGACATCTGGCAGGTGCTCTATCGCGGCGGATTCTATCGCGGCGGACCGGTGCTGATGAGCGCGATCAGCGGCATCGATCAGGCGCTTTGGGACATCAAAGGCAAGGCGCTCGGTGTGCCGGTTTATGAACTGCTCGGTGGATCGGTGCGCGAGAAGATCCGGGTCTATGCCTGGATCGGCGGCGATCGTCCGGGCGACGTCGCGCAGGAAGCGCTCGCGAAGAAAGCGGCCGGTTACACCGCGATCAAAATGAACGGCACGGAGGAGGTGGAATGGATCGGCTCACCCGCGCGGCTGCGGGAAGCGGTCGCCCGAGCGGAAGCGATCCGCGATGCATGCGGTCCAGACTTTGGGATCGCGATCGACTTTCACGGCCGCGTCCACAAAGGGACCGCGAAGGTTTTGATGAAGGAACTCGAGCCAGTGAAACCGCTCTTTATCGAGGAGCCAGTCCTCGCGGAGAACAATGAAGCGCTGCTCGATCTGCGCAGTTGCTCATCCATCCCGATCGCGACCGGCGAGCGACAGTTCACTCGCTGGGGTTTCAAGCAGCTCCTCGCGACGGGCGCCGCCGATATCATTCAGCCCGATTGCTCGCATGCCGGCGGCATCAGCGAGCTCAAGAAGATCGCGACGATGGCGGAAGCTTACGACGTCGCTGTCGCGCCACATTGTCCGCTCGGACCGATCTGCCTCGCTGCTTCGCTCCAGGTGGACTTCTGCACGCCCAATGCCTTCATCCAGGAGCAAAGCCTCGGCATTCACTACAACCAAGGCAGTGATCTGCTCGACTATCTGGTGGATCCCGGCGTTTTCGACTATCGCGACGGATTCGTCCACCGCCTCACCGGGCCCGGACTGGGCATCGAGATCGATGAGGAGAAGGTGCGACACGCAGCCCAAACCGGGCACCGTTGGCGGAACCCAATCTGGCGGACCGAAGACGGCGTGGTTGCCGAGTGGTGACCGCGTGCGAGGCGAAGGGGCCGGTCAGGCCGGCTTCAGCGCTTTGGCGTAGCGCGCGCTCACGACGTCCCAATTGATGACGTTCTGAAACGCTTTCACGTACTCGGCGCGCCGATTCTGATACTTGAGATAGTAGGCGTGCTCCCAGACATCGAGCCCGAGCAGCGGCACGCCACCGGTCATCAAGGGGCTGTCCTGATTGGGCAGCTTTTCGATCGCCAGCTTCCCGTCCCGATAAACCAACCAGGCCCAGCCGCTTCCAAAGACAGCCATCGCCGCGGCGCTGAAGTCTTCCGTAAATTTCGGGACACTGGTGAACGCCTTCTCCATCGCCTTGACCAGCTCACCCGCAGGCTTTTGGTTTTCGCCTTTCTTCAGCGACTGCCAAAACAGCGAATGGTTCGCGTGACCGCCGCCGTGATTTTGCAGCGCAGTGCGAACCGCCTGCGGTGCTTCGGGAAGCTTTGCGAGAATCTCCTCGATGCTCTTCTTCTCCAGACCGGGCGCGCTCGCGACCGCTTCGTTTAGTTTCGAGACGTAAGCCGCGTGATGTTTGTCGTGATGAATCTTCATCGTCTCCGCATCGATGTGCGGCTCCAACGCATCGTAGTCGTAACCGAGCGGCGGCAGCTTGAAGACTCCCTCGGGAGTCGGGGCCGCAGCGGGTGCTTGGGCCGAAAGCGTCGCGCCGGAAAGGGCGAGCGCTCCAGTGGTCAGGGCAATGTTCTTGAGGGCGGTGCGGCGGGTAATCATAGGAGGTGGAAAATGTAAAAAGGTCGCGGGTTTGATTGATCGTGGGGCAGAAGGGCGGCGTCGCAGAAGCTTCGTTAGCGATTCTTTAACAGGATGTCTTTGAATTCCACGAGCATCGGCGGGCCGGCATGGATCTGCAGAGCGAGGATGCCTTCCAATGAGCGACCTGCCGGATCGTCGTCATTCAACTCGATCGTTTTGAAACCGTTCAGCCAATGCTCCAGGTGGTTGCCGCGAGCGATGATGAAATAATCGTTCCACTCCTTCGAGCGGTAATAGCCTTTGGCGATGTATTCCTGCTGGGGTGCGATCGGGCCGAGCACGATCGGTTTGCCGTCAGCCCCGACCTGCACCATCTCGCCGACGTTCGCGAGGTACTTGCGTCCGCGTTCGTGATAGAGGAAGCCGACTTTGCCTGGTTTGTTTTCGATCTCCGCCTGGTAGCCGCTGACCACCCAATTGCCCAGGTCCCTGCTTCGATACTGCACGCCGGAGTTTCCATTGCGAATGCGGAAGCTCAGCTTCAGCTCGAAGTCCTTCAAGACGCCGCCGCGCCAGATCAGGAACGTGTTCCCTTTTGGCAAAGCGGTGAGCGTCGTCTCGCCGCGAAGCACACCGTCCTTTACGGACCAAAACCGCGGATCACCATCCCAGCCACTGAGGTCCCTGGCATTGAAGATCGGCTTGAATTCGTCCTCGGCAGCGAAGCTGCCATGGCTGACGCAGGCGAACACGACGGCGGCGAGGAGGAGGGCACGCATGCGGCGATCCTAAGCGCCGCGGCCGGCACGGGTAAAGACCACTCAGAAGCCGTTGTCCGGCGGCGGCCCGCTGGGGCGGCAGATCGGGCAATTGTCGCCCGTCCTGGCGTGCAGCAACGTGCTCAGCTCGGGAGCCAGCGCCGGCGCGCCGGGTGCAGTCAGCCCGTAAAGCTCCACCGCTTTCGCGCGACACCATGGGTTCCGCAACGCCCGCAGCTTCAGCTCACCGTCGGTGGCGAGTACGAACGGCTGCTTCGGCGCCAGTTCGCGCAGAATCTCCAGCACCTCGATCGCTGCGACGATGTCGGTCGGTGGTGGGGCCGTCCCTTCGCCTCGGGCCGCGCGTTGGGCGGCGAGGAACTGCTGCCAGGACGCAAATCCGATGTCCTCCGTAAAGCACAACACGGCCAGTTGCGCGGCGACACTCGAGACGTCGGGCCGCTTTGCCAGATATGCCAGGAGAGGCTCGATCCGAGGTTCTTTCTGGTCCGTCCAGACGAATGCTTTCGGCACCGTCAAGGATCGCCACGTGAGCGCCGCGATCGGGACTTTGACTGTGGCGGAACCGCGCGCCGGCACTTCCACACTCCACGCTTTCAAGCTCACCAGCCGCACACCTTCCCCGGAATAAATTGCACCGGCGGGTTGTTCGATCTTGAGCGTCGTCGCGGAGGAGTTCACCACGTTCACACTGGCCGCGTTCAAGGCCTCCCAAGCGATGGTCCAGTCGAGGTCGGCGCGTTGCACCGCCTGCAGCTCATCCGCCGGTTGCCCGCGGCAAAGCCCGATCCCAAGCAGGCAGGCGGCAAGGAAAACAAGTGGGCGCATCGGAAAGAGCAAACCCAGTAAGTTGCGCAAGCACGGGCTTTGTCAAAGTGCATCGGCCTTTCGGCGCCCGTCCGCGAGCGTGCAGCTTAAGCGTTCTGGGCGCCCTTGCGGTTCCGGGCGAGTAGCGCGAATCCGCACGCCGCCAGTCCGGCGAGCGAGGCAGTCTGTTCGAGGACTTCGTCGTGCGTTTTGAGCGCCTCCTCGCGTTCGGCGGACATCGCATGAAGAAGAAACCAGCCGTCGGGATTTCATGGGCCGCTCAGTCGAGGCTGGAAAAACAAGTGGCGCGTCTCGGCTTTCAACTCCTCCTCGCTCACGACCGTCTGCGCGATCTCGGCGCGAACGCATTCCGATGCCGCTGCCGCGGTCACGACGCTCCAGCGGGTGGTCGGAAACGACGCGTTTCCGGAAAGTGCAAAGCCACGGAATTCCCTGGAGTCCACCGAGGTGCATCGAGCACGAGGGGGCGTGCCCCTTCGAGCTCATCGGCCACTGCGCATCTGCAAAATAGGAATCCGCCCAACGCGCAACGCCTCGCGTCGTCAAAGCCGATTGACACTC
>JAQGOK010000071.1 GCA_028293645.1 Chthoniobacter sp. | reverse complement strand
TGCCCTTTACGCCTGCGTCGCTCTATCTCGGCCGCTTTCCCGAATACGCCGCGAAGAACTACGACGCTTTAGTCGCCGAGACGAAGGAGTCCGACGCGAAGAAACCGCCGAAATCCGGCACGCTCGTGGGCCAGTGGGATCAATGGGCGGACCTCGTCTGGATGTATCGCGCGCTGAGCGATCCGGCCGACGCGCTCGCGCAATTCGAAGCCCGTCCCGCGAACTTCAAACCCGAAGCGGGAAACTCGATGGCCTTCACCTATCTCTGGCTGAGCACGCTCGCCGAGTACGGCCAGGTGGATCGCACTGTCACGGCGGACACGCCTTTCTATGCGGTCTTCAACAAAGCGGGGAAAAAGACGCACGTCGCTTGGAACGGCGGCATTGCAACCCGCACGGTGAAGTTTTCCGACGGCGTGGTCCTCGAGTGCGCGCAGGGCGCATTCGCGATCAAGTAGGTGCTCCGGGGAGCGCACTCGTCTCGAGTGCTGGTTTCGGCGTCCCGCCGAAACGGACTTTGGAAGTGCTCGCGTTGCGAGGCGAGCGTTCCGCAGCCCTGCCCGCCGCAAGCCGAATCCTGCTCCCTGAGGTTGGGCGCGCGAACCTCCAAACCCGCACGCCGCACGAAGTCCGTGGCGGCGGGCCGCCGCCACCAGCACTCGGGACGAGTGCGCTCCCCGGAAAGGCCCGCGCTCCATACAGTCTCGTTGACGCGTCACGTGTGGCTGACAATACTCCCGTCCCTTTTTACCCCACCTTATTTCTCCTATGGCCAACGCCAACGAACTCCGCAAAGGCATGTGCATCCGCTACAACGGCAACCCGGCCATCGTGCTGGAAGTGATGCATCGCACGCCCGGGAACCTGCGGGCTTTCGTGCAGGCGATCATCCGCTACATCGGCACCGGGAAATCGGCTGACGTGCGGTTTGGTTCAACCGATAAGGTGGACTCGGTGGAGGTGGAGCGGAAGGAACTGGAGTTTTCCTACAAAGATCCGAGCGGCTACCACTTCATGGATCCGGAGACCTACGACACGGTGACTTTCGACGAAGCGTTCGTGGGCGACGCGAAGGAGTATCTGGTCGAGAATTTGAAGACCGAGATCCTCTACGTGGAAGGCAAAGCCGCGACGCTCGATTTGCCGGCGTCGGTGATCCTGAAGGTGACGGAGAGCGCCGAAGGCGTACGCGGCGATAGCGCGAACAACGTGCAGAAACCTGCGACGCTCGAAACCGGCAAGGTGATCAACGTGCCGCTCTTCATCAAAGAAGGCGAAAAGGTGAAGATCGATACGCGGACGGGCAACTACATGGGCCGGGCGTAGCGCGCGTTCCCTTGAGAATGTCGGGCCTGCGTATTTGGAACCGACGCGGGCGCGGCGAGGGAGAGTTAATGGGGGCCGGGGCTCGCGGCGGGTTGAACTTCAGCGCCTGTTGTGAAGCCGAGCCGTAAACCCAAAGCGCCCGTCCGCGCTCCTGCGGCCAGGTCTTCTGCTCCGCGGAAAGGCAACCGCCGCTCATCGCGTCGCCTGGCGCTCGCGTCTTCCGAAGTGGAGCCGCAGCCGCTGATGATCCCGACGCGCTGGATCAAAGCCGTCGCTGGCGTATTGCTGCTGCCGCTTGCCTGGATCCTGACCGATACGTTCTTCTCGAGCTTTCACCGGGCGACGGTGGAGCACGCGTTCTGGACGACCGAGGAGTTTTGGTTTTTCAGCCTCGGCGCCGCGCTGTGGACGCTTTGGTTTCTCGGCAGCATGTGGGCATTGGGCGAGCCGCGGCCGTTGCGGGTTTATGTATTCGGTCACGAACTCACGCACGCCGTTTGGGTCTGGGCGATGCAGGGAAAAGTCACCGAGTTCGAAGGCTGGAACCGCAACGGCGGATATGTGGTGACCGACACGCACAACTTCTGGATCGCTCTCGCGCCTTACTTTTACCCGATCTACAGCTTCGCAGTGATCGTGGTCTATGCCGGGATCAGCTTCTTCTACGACGTGGCGGGCGCGAATGAGACGTTCCTGATGATGACGCCGTTACGCTGGCTGTTTCTCCTGCTCGGAGCGACGTGGGCATTTCATCTGAGCTTCACGATTTGGATGATTCCGCGTGGGCAGACCGACCTGACCTATCACGGCACGTTCTTCTCGCTCGTGGTGATCTATCTGATGAACGTCGCCTTGCTCGCGCTCTTCCTGGTGATCGGCGCGCCGGAAGTTTCGTTCGCCTCGTTTGGGGGCGAACTCCTGGAGAACACCGAGGATTTCGCCGAATGGGTCTGGAGCTTCAGCGGACGTGCCTTTGCCGGAAACGGCTCCTGACGTGCGTCAGCGCGGCAGCGCCTTTTGGTATTCCTCGAGGGCTTTGGGCAGCAACTGCTTCAGGTTGCCCACGCGGGTGCCATGGCTGGGATGCGTCGAGAGGAGTTCCGGCGGAGCGCCGCGGCCGGCTTTCTCCTCCATTCTTTGCCAGAAGGCGATCGCTTCCCGGGGGTCGTAACCGGCACGAGCCATATAAAGTAGCCCGAGGGTATCCGCCTCGGTTTCATGATCGCGCCCAAACGGCATGAGCACCCCGTACTGCGCGCCCGCCCCGAGCGCGCCCATGATTGCCTGCTGCTGTCCGTAATCCATGTCGCCGACCGAGAACTGCACCCCGGTCATGACGGTCTGAGTGGCTTTTTGTTTGAAGAGCCGTTCGCTGCCGTGGCGCGCCGTAGCGTGGGCCATCTCGTGCCCCATGACCGCGGCCAACCCGGCTTCGGTTTTCGCGACTGGCAGAATCCCGGTGTAAACGACGATCTTGCCGCCGGGCAGGCAGAAGGCATTGACCTGCGGGCTGCGCACCAGCGACACCGCCCACTCGAATCCCTTCCCATCATCACCCGTCGCCTGGGCGAGCCGACCGGCGACACGCCTGACCAACTCGTATTCAGGCCCGGATTTCACCTCCTCGTTCTGCTTGAGCACCTCGACGTAGCTTTGAAAGCCGAGCTTCTTTTCCTCTTCGGTGCTGAGGCCGAGCCGGGCGCTGCGTCCGGCTGGGTTCGTGAATTTCTCGGCGGAAAAGAACTGGAAGAAGACCACCAGCAAAGCGATGCCGATGGGCACAACACGGATGAGCACGCCGCGGGAATTCATGTGGATAGGGTTGATGGTGAGGCCGACGGTCACACATCGGAGCTCAGGGGCGGCCCGGACGGTCCCGGTAAGAAGCGCGCCCTTGATTCACCGGCCAAGCGGTTTTTACCCGAGCCTGGCCCGGCTCGATCCACCGCCTCCCTCGCGCGAACGGGCCGCGATTTCTTTTGACGCTGCGCGTGGCCGGGCTCTAAACGTAAGCCCTTTTCCAGAAGGGCCGGGGCCGAATCCCAGCCGCATGCGTGTTGCGGGCTCGACCTGACCTTCACCTGAGCCATGCCGCCCTTCTCTAACTACGACTTTCCAAGCAGAGGTTATCTTGATGTTTAACGGATTTTTTGGGCTGTTCTCTAACGACATCGGCATTGATTTAGGGACCGCAAACACACTGGTTTACGTCAAAGATCACGGGATCGTTCTTCGTGAGCCTTCTGTGGTCGCCGTGCAGGTGGGGACGAACAACGTCCTTGCGGTCGGAGACGAAGCGAAGCGCATGCTCGGGCGCACGCCCGGTAACATCGTCGCGATTCGTCCGCTCAAGGATGGCGTGATCGCCGACTTTGAAATCACGGAAGCGATGTTACGGCACTTCATTCATAAAGTGCACCCGCGGCGGGCGTTCTTTAAACCACGTCCGCGAGTGGTGATCGCAGTTCCTTCCGGCATCACGGAAGTCGAGAAGCGGGCAGTGAAGGAATCGGCGCTTCGGGCCGGCGCACGCGAAGTCCATCTGATCGAAGAGCCGATGGCGGCGGCGATCGGTTGCGGACTGCCGGTGCAGGATGCCGCGGGCAACATGATCATCGACATCGGCGGTGGCACGACCGAGGTCGCGTTGATTTCACTTTCGGGCATCGTCTTCTGCCGCAGCGTGCGTGTCGCGGGCGACGAACTGGACGAGGCGATCATCCAGTACATGAAGCGCGCCTACAATTTGATGATCGGTGAGCGCACGGCGGAGGACATCAAAATCAAGATCGGTTCGGCCTACCCGATCGAGAAAGAGACCACGATGGAGGTGAAGGGCCGGGATCTGGTCGCCGGCTTGCCGAAGACGCTGACCATTACGTCGCAGGAAGTCCGGGAGGCGCTGCTCGAGCCGATATCCACGATCGTCGATTCCGTCCGCGTGACCCTGGAACGCTGTCCGCCGGAGCTCTCGGCTGATCTCGTCGATCGCGGTCTGGTGCTCGCCGGTGGCGGCGCTTTGCTGCGCGGTCTCGATCGTCTGCTCACGGAAGAGACGGGCCTGCCGGTGCATGTCGCCGAAGATCCGCTCAGCGCGGTTGCCGAAGGCACGGGCCGCGCCTTGAGCGAAATCAAATTCCTCCGTCAGGTCGCCACCAGCGATACTCGCTGGACTTGATCGTTGCGGAGATGGCTGGGGCATTTGACCGCGAGTCCGGACTGACGCCGGGCGCGCACGCAGCTTTGGTGATTCCCGAGGCCGCATGACCAATCGACGCGTTGCGATCATCTCGATCGTCGTCTTCATGGTGCTCGTCGGGCTCGTGCTGAGCCTCAGCCCGCACAACATGCGACGGGTGCAGGCGGGCTTTCTCGGGATCATCTCGCCGTTCCTGAAGACCGGATCGACGATGGAGAAAAAGTATCGGGATTTCCGGGAAGGCCTCCGAACCCTTGAACAGCTCGAGGAACAGAACAAACGGCTCACGGTCGCGAACAAGGAGCTGAGCGCGACGAATCAGACGCTGCGCGGTTTGGAAGCGGAGAACAATCGGTTGCGCAACGCACTGGGCTACATTCCGCGGGCGCTTTTCAACGTCGTGCCGGCGCGGATCATTGCCCGCGATGCGGCCACTTGGTACAGCACCGTCACGATCGACCGCGGTTCGGCGCAGGGCATCAAAGCCGACATGCCGGTGCTTACGGAGGAAGGTCTCGTCGGCAAAACGAGCATCGTTTCGGAGCACTCTTCGACGGTGGTATTGATCGCGGACGAAACCTGCCGCGTCGCCGCGAAGATCGAAGGCTCGCGCGAGCAGGGGATCGTCCGGGGCGAACGGACCTCGAGCAGCTCGATGCCTCAGATCAGCCTGAACTTTCTCTCCAAACAAGCCGACCTGAAGCCTGGGCAAAAGGTGATCACCTCCGGAGTCGGCGGCGTTTTCCCCGGTGATGTGGTGATCGGAGCGATTCGTGAATTCAAAATGCGGGAGCTCGACGGCTACGCCACGATCGTGCCCGCGGTCGATCTCACTACGCTCGAAGACGTGTTCGTCGTGAACAGCATCCGCAAGTGATCCTCTTCCTCGTTCTACTCGTCGCGATGTTCTTCGCGGTGGTGGTCCAGCACTTCATTGCGCCGCTCCCGCCGATGGGTGCGCGCGTATTGATCATGCCGATCATCATGTTTTATGGGGCACTTGCTCTGCCGCTGCCGGGCATGCTCGCGTTGACTTTCGTGGGAGGAATCATGTGGGACGCGTTGCACGTGCAAATGGTGGACGGCAATTTCGAAGTGGCGGTCGGCTGGTCGGTGGTGCTCTACGCAGTGCTTGGCGGCTTGATGAGCGGCTTCCGGCCCCTGTTTCAAAGGGGGCGCTGGGAGATCCACTGCCTGCTCAGCGGGCTGTGCGCGGCTCTCATCGTCTTTGCGGAATATGTGATGATCACCTTCCGTCGCGAGCCGGTAACCTTCATCTACCACAAGGACGTCTGGTGGAGCATCGGGGCGACCGGGATTATTGCGACGCTCCTCTCGCCGTTTTTCTTCTTCGCGCTAAACTACGTCGCATCCCTCACCGGCTACGATCCGCAGCCGTTGCGGAAAATGCCCAAACGTTGATATGGCTCGTCGCTTCGCTCGCAAACCCGCCAGTGCTGAACTGCGCGTTTTCTTCATTGCGTTCGTGATCCTTTGCGGACTCGGCGCACTCCTCGGCAAACTCTGGTACGAACAGGTGCTGCGCGGTCCCAAGTGGACGTCGAAGCTCGCAAACCGTTCCGAGGTGAAGGTCCGGATTCCTTCCGTCCGTGGAGAGATCCGTGACCGCAACGGAGTGACGCTCGTCGAGAACCGCGCGAGCTACGAAGTGGACTTCTATCTGCCAGACATGCTCCGCGGATACCGTCGGGAGATGGGATCGGTGCCGACCACGCCTCGGCCGATCACCGTCCGGCAGATGAAGAAGATCATCAAGGAGCCGGACATTGTCCGCATCGTGAACGAATCGGTGGTGCCGCGGCTCCAGGAGTTGCAACTCGCGCGCGACTACAACTCGGTGAAGCTGGAGAAGCATTTTTGGAACGATACGGAAGTCCCCTTCAGCTACATGGAGGAGATCGATTTTCCGACGATCGCGAAGTTTTCCGAACACGATGTGGGCTTGCCCGGCGTCGAGATCGGCGTGAAGCCAGTGCGGCGCTACCGCTACGGTGCGCTCGGTGCGCATCTGCTCGGATATGTCGGCGCGGTTAATGACGTCGATAAGCAGCCGGACGTGAAGGACTACACGTTCTACCAGCCTGACGTGGAGGGGAAGTCGCAGGTGGAACTCTACATGGACAAGTGGATCGCCGGCAAACCTGGGGTCCGCGTCATGCAGCGCACGGTCAAAGGCGTGATCGAAGGAGAAGTCCGCCGCGAAGCGCCGAAACAAGGAAACAACGTTTACCTGACGATCGATGCGAAGACGCAGTTCATCACCGAGCGCGCTTTACGCCAGTCGGGGATTGGGCGCGGAGCCGCGGTGGTCGTCAATCCGCAGAATGGAGACATCCTGGCGATGGCTTCCATCCCGTCATTTGACCCGAACATTTTCATCCCGAGCATCTCGAAAGAGGATTGGGACAAGCTCAACCAGGATGAGACCGATCCACTCACCAACCGCGCGATTCAGGGTTATGCACCCGGCTCGACCTACAAGGCAGTGACGGGGCTCGCTGGACTGCTCGCCGGCATCCCGGTATCCCGCAGCTATCACTGCTCGGGCGGCGTGCAGTATGGCGGCAAATTCATGAAGTGCTGGATCGCGAGCAAAGGCGGATCCCACGGTTCGCTGACTTTGCCGGATGCGTTGAAGCATTCTTGCAACAGCTTTTTCTACCAATACGGGAACGCTGCTGGCATCGATAAGATTGACGTGGTCGGCGAAGCGTTGGGCCTGGGCCAGCCGGCCAACGTGCCACTCTCCGGTGAAAGCGGCGGCATTCTCCCGGGACCCAATTGGCTGAAAACCACCAGCCCCGCAGAGCGGTGGTCCACTGGGCACACGGCGAACGTCTCCATTGGTCAGGGCTACGTCCTCGCCTCGCCGCTGCAGATGGCGATGGTCACCGCGACGATCGCAAACCGTGGGATTTCCTATCAGCCCCGGCTGATCCATCGCGTTTTGGACCAGGAGGGAAACGATGTGCGCGACCCGGAGACCGGCAAGCTGGTCGCCCCGCACGAGCCGATCATTCGCAAGGATCTGCACACCGAAGGCATCACGGATCAGCAGATCGAATACATCCGCGAAGGATTGCGCCGCGTGGTCGCGGACGGCACCGGCAAGCGCGCACAGATCAAAGGGGTAAACGTCGCCGGCAAGACGGGAACCGCGCAATTCTGGCGGGGAGCGAAGCAGGACAACCATACGTGGTTCATCAGTTTCGCGCCGTATGAAGAACCGAAGTACGCGATCTGCGTGATGGTGCAGGGAGCCAAATCAGGAGGCGGCGTCTCCGCCCCGATCGCCCAGAAGATCATGGAAGAGTCGCTCGCCATGGAGAAGGGCTACGATCCTGGTCTCGAGCCGATGACCCCAGCCATCGGCAGCTTTGCGCAGATCGAGATGGTTGATTTTAAGAAGAGCGCCGTGCCGACCGCCATCGCCGGCCAGATGCAGGACGATCAGGAAACCGCCGATCACACCGACGCTCCGATCCGGGACGCCGAACCCCGGAGAGCGGCGGGCCGCCCGGACATCCGCGCTCCCGCAGACGCTCGCGGCAAGGTCCCGCCGCGCGCGGTTCGCATCGCTCCGCGCCCCGTCGAGCGGCGCAGTCTTCTCCAACGCTTCTTTGGCGTCCGTCCGGCGCCCAGGCCGCCTCAAAGGCCAGGTGGCCGCTAAACCCCAGTGCTCTCCAAACTTTACCCCACCCTCATTTCCATGACCGAACGCGTCAAACGATTGGTCGGCCTGGCTCCACGCCAGACCGGCAACAAGCTCGTAATCAACTCCGAAAAGCTCGAACGACGCGTCGCGCTCATGGAGAACGGCGTCCTCGAAGAATACAGCATCGAACGCGAGACCGACCGGAACATCGTCGGCAGCATTTTCAAAGGCCGGGTCAAAAACATCGAGCATGGCCTCAAGGCGATGTTCGTGGACATCGGCTTTGAGAAGAACGCGTTCCTGCACTTCTGGGATGCGCTGCCCGCCGCGCTCGACAGCGGTGTGGAGCAGGTCGATCGGGTCAGTGGGAAGAAGGACCAGAAGCGGATCACCGCCAAAGACATCCCGAACATTTATCCCGTCGGCAGCGAAGTGCTGGTGCAGGTGACCAAAGGCCCGATCAGCACCAAAGGCCCGCGCATCACGACCAACCTCAGTCTCGCCGGCCGGTATTTGGTGCTCATGCCCTACAGCGAGCAGAGCGGTATTTCGCGAAAGATCGAGAGCCCGAAAGAGCGGGAACGGCTGCGCAAAGTTCTGAAGGAACTCGATGTCCCGGAAGGCGTGGGCGTGATCGTGCGGACTGTTGGTGAGGGACAGCGGGCGCGCTACTTCGTCCGGGATCTTGGACTTCTGGTGGAGCAATGGCGTGCGATCGAGGACGCGATGAAAACCAAGCCGGCACCCGCTTGTGTTTTCCAGGAACCTGATCTCATCGAGCGCACGGTTCGCGACTTCCTCACCGACGAAATCGACGAAGTGGTCTGCGACGATGAGCATGCCGTCCGACGCATGACGGAACTGGTGGGCCAAATCTCTCGGCGCTCACAAGGCCGGATCAAGCATTACAGCGAGCCGACTCCGCTCTTCGAACGCTTCAACGTGCAGAAGCAGATCGACGACGCCTTTCATCGCCAGGTCTGGCTGCCGTGCGGTGGATACATTGTCATCGACGAGACCGAGGCGTTGATCGCCATCGACGTGAACACGGGCCGCAACAAAGGCGGCAAAGACGTGGAGCGGACGATCCTCCAGACGAATCTCGAAGCAGCCGACGAGATGGCGCGGCAGATGCGTTTGCGCAACATCGGCGGCCTGATCATCGGCGACTTCATCGACATGAAGTCGCGCAAGGATCAGCAGCAGGTGTATCAGCGGATGAAGGACCGGCTGAAGCGGGACAAAGCAAAAACGCACGTGCTGCCGATCTCCCCGCTCGGGCTGATGGAAATGACCCGCCAGCGTGCGGCCGAGTCGATCAGCGGCGCGGTCTTCGAGGCCTGCCCGTATTGTCACGGCCGCGGCAAGGTGAAGAGCGCCATGACCATGAGCGTCGAGCTGCAACGCGCCTTGCACCTCATCATGCGCCGGTTCCAGGACACCATTCACGAGGTGAAAGTGATCGTGCATCCCCACGTGATGGAACGCCTCCGGAGCGAGGACGAAGAGTTGCTCGTCGATATCGAACGCAAATACGCGGGCCGGCTTACGTTCCGCAGCGACCCGACTTACCATCACGAACAGTTCGTGATCACTGACGCCAACACGGGCCAGGAGCTCAAGCCGTAGCGTTTCACCATGCCCGGAGCGTACGGCAAATCCGTTCCGCTTCAGTTGAGGACTACCGGAGCCCTGTGGTTTGGAATCGCGTGGTGTTCTCTCATGGGGATCCTGCTTCTCGGGATGACGCTTCCGCTCCTCGTCCCGTGGCACCCGACTGGACCGGCGTGCCTGCTGGTAGCGGTGCTCATGGCGTTTGAATGGTGTTTTGTCGTGCGGGGCATTGTGGATCTCCGATCCGAGTTGAACCGGCGGAAGAAGTCGCGCGCGGAGAATCCAGGCGTAACCAGATTGTGACATTGCGCCCCTTGTTGCAGGCTTCGCTGCTCCTAGACTGCGAGCGTCATGAGCAGCAAAGCCGCAAATAAGAAGATTCTGGTGGCCGATGACGAGCCGGACGTGCTCCAGCTCGTCAGCATCAATCTGAAAAGTGCCGGCTTCAACGTGGTGAAAGCGGAAGATGGTTTGACGGCTCTGACGCGAGCGCGCGAGACCCTGCCATCGCTGATCATCCTTGATCTGATGCTCCCGGAAATGTCCGGGCTGGAAGTCTGCAAAGTGTTGAAGAAGGAGCCGCAGACCAGCTTGATCCCGATCATCATGCTCACCGCGAAGGGCGAGGAAGTGGACCGGATCGTCGGCTTGGAACTTGGCGCGGATGATTACATCACCAAACCTTTCAGCCCGCGCGAGCTGGTCTTGCGGGTCAAGTCGGTCATTCGCCGGGCGGCCGGCTCGCTTGAGCCCACGGATCAGATCTCTCTGGGCGACATCAAGGTGGATCGTTCGCGTTACGAAGTGACGGTAAAGGGAAAGCCCGTGGAATTCACCGCGACCGAATTCAAACTCCTGACCTTGCTCATGGAACGCCGCGGGCGGGTGCAGAGCCGCGATACCTTGCTGAACGATGTGTGGGGTTACGAAAGCATGATCGACACGCGCACGGTGGATACGCACATCCGGCGTTTGCGTGAAAAGCTCGGAAACTCGTCCGACTGCATCGAGACGGTCCGCGGCTTCGGCTACCGCATTGCGGAAGCGGTCCAATAGCTGACGTTCCTGCACGTGCGCGCGCAACAGCCGAGGTCGTGATGGAGTGGCTGCCGGGGTTCATCGTGGCGGCGGCCATCGCGCTTGCCTGGTGGGCTGCGCATCGCCGGGCTGCGCGGAACTGGCAGCGGGCGTTGGATGACATCGCCGCGGGAACCACTCCGGAGCACCTTCCACACAAGAAACTCCTCGCCCCAAGTTTGCAGCGGATTGCCGAACTCGTGGCCGATCGCCAGAACTGGCGTGAGCAGATCACGCGTGAGCAATCCAACCTGCGCATGATCCTCGGGAGCATGGAGGAAGGCGTAATGGTCGTGGATGCGCACCACGTCGTGCGGCAGGTGAATCCGTCCTTTCTCAAGCTGTTCGACCTGAAATCGGACCCGTGCGGGCAGACCGTCTTGCGCACGCTGCGCGCGCCGGAGTTTGAAGAGATCATCACGAGCGCGCTCGCCACCGGAGAGGCGAAGACCAGCGAAGTGGCGCGGGGTGGCACCAAGTCAGTCCAACATTTTGCCGTGCATGCGGTCCCGATGCACGACGATCCCCAGCGTCAGGGCGTCGTCACGATTTTCCGGGACATCACTCGGCTGAAGCGACTCGAGGAAGTCCGGCGCGAGTTTGTCGCGAACGTCTCGCATGAGCTTCGCACGCCCCTTTCCATCTTCCACGGCTACCTCGAGAACCTGCTCGACGACCCGGCCATGCCGCGCAAAGCGCAGGCGGAGGTCTTCGAAATCCTGCGTAAACATTCACTGCGCTTGAATGCGCTGCTCGAAGATTTGCTGACCCTGGCCCGGCTCGAGTCGCGGCCGGAGACCCTGCAGATTGAGCCGCTGAATGTGGAGGAGCTGGTCCGCGGATTCGTGGCCGACTGGAAGCTGAGCGCGGCCAGGAAGAAGATCGAGGTGGAAGTGGAGATCGAATCCGGCCTGCCGAAGTTGCCCGCGGATGCGCACAGGATCGAGCAGGTGCTCAACAACCTGCTCGAGAACGCGGTCAAGTACACGGAACAAGGCGGACGCATTTGCATCCGCGCACAGAGAGCCGACGAATGCTTCGAGTTGCGCATCGAAGATACCGGGATCGGCATTCCTCCGACCGATCTGGTGCATATTTTCGAGCGTTTCTATCGCGCGGACAAAGCGCGCACCCGCGAACTCGGTGGAACGGGGCTCGGGCTTTCCATCGTGAAACACATCGCGCAGTTGCACGGTGGCTCGGTCGTTGCCGAGAGCACCTACGGCAAGGGGACGGCCATCATCGTCCGCCTGCCGTGGGAACCAGTCAGTACTCGCGAAGCGGAGGAAGCTCCCGCGCCGAGTAGCCGGCAGTGACGTCACTGCTGCGGCACCTAAACGTTACAATCTGTGGGTTGAGCCGATCGCGACGCTGACGCATCTTGCATCGTTCGAGCGGCTTCGGGGGAAGTCGCGAGAACAACGTTAGAAAGGGCGGTGACTGCTGTCGGGGGACTTGCAGTTGCCAGAGGGGAAAAACGAGTCCGTCCCGGCTTCTGCCGGGGCGGACTTCTTTTTTTGAAGGACTCTCGCTATGGGGCCGCAGCGGGTCGGGCCAGCATCTCACGCGGGACCTGGCGGTGCGCGGCGTGATGGACCGCGCGCAGCCGCAGGAAGTCTACTTTCGTGATAGGAGTCGAGTCGGTCAGGTGATGCTGCCACTTCAGAGGCGACGGCGGATCGAATGCGCAATTCAGGGCCAGCCGCGAATTGCCATTCAGCACCTGCGCAATGGGCATCTCATGGAATTCGAAGAAGCGCGTGCCAGCGGGAAAATCAGGTTTCATTCAATAGGTTGTCGCAATTCCAGGGCCACGCATTCGGATCAATCCAGGCGCGGAACCCTTGATCGGGCATCAGGGAAGTAGCGCCGCGCGTTTCTCCGGACTCGCATCCACAATAGATTGCGCTTCGGGTTCGGCTGCATTCCATTGCGCGGCTTTCATGAGCGACCATCTTTCCCATCAGGCTCTGGCCGCTTTTTTCTGCGAGCGCCGCGAACAGATTACATCCGAATGGCTCGAGCGGGTCCGGGAAGAGCGGAGCATTCCTGCATCCAACTCCCTTCCCCGGGAAGAGCTCATGGATCATCTGCCGAATCTCTTTGATCACCTGACCGATCAATTGCGCGCGGGCAGCCCGACTATTCAGCAGCGGGCGGCTGCTCGCGATGCCCAGGCCCACGGGGAGCATCGCTGGCAGCAGAATTATCGGCTGGATGAACTGCTGCGGGAGGTTGCAGTGCTGCGGCGCGTGTTCATGCGCCATCTGGTTACCTTCCAATGTGCTCACCCGGAGTTCGTGGGCGAGACGGAGTGGAGTGCCAACCGCATCGTCCACGGGTTTTTCGACGGCCTGCTGATTGATTCGACGACGGAGTTTGTAGCTCGCCAAAAACAAGAGCTGTTCGACGCGAACGCTTCGCTCGAAGCAGCGAACACTCAGATCCGGCAATTCAACGAGCGTTTGATCGAGGTCGACGAGCGGCGATTGCACATGCTGCGCACCATCTCGCACGAGGTGCGCAATCATCTCAACGCGATCACCTTTGTCGTGCAGGTTCTGGCGAGCGAGGCGAATCCAAGCACCGCCCATGAGTATTACGAAATGCTCTCGCGCAACCTCGTCGAGATCAGCGCGCTGATGAATCAGCTCCTGGATTTTGCGACGCTGCTTTCCGGCGGCGAGCGGGTCGAGTGGGAGCGTTGCAATCCGAGCCACCTGTACAACGAACTCGCATTGGCTTTGCCCGAAATGGCCCGCAACAAGGGTCTCGCGTTTGGCGGCACCAATGACCCGACGATCGGGGAGATTTTCACCGACCGAAACAAGCTGCGCCGGATCGTGATGAATCTGGCAATGAACGCGATCAAGTACACGCGTGACGGTGAGGTCCGCTTGAACTTCCTTCCGGGCGTTGATGGTTGCTGGGTTCTCGAAGTGACCGACACCGGACCTGGCATTCCACAAGAGGAGCGGCAAAACATCTTCGAGGAGTTCCACCGCGTCGCGGCAACCACTGGCGGACAGCCAGGGGTCGGCCTCGGTTTGGCGATCACCAAGCAACTGATTGAGCTCCTCCGCGGGCGGATCGAGGTGCATGCGCCCGAAGGCGGCGGCACGGTTTTCCGTGTCCTGCTGCCGAGGGATTCTCCTGAGCCGCGCGAACGTGCGGCCGTCTTGGGAACGCCCGGCGACTAAACGCCGAGCGCGGCTTTCACCGCGCTGAATTGCTCAAGAGCAAACTCGAGATCGGCACGGGTATGCACCGCGCTGATCTGCGTCCGGATCCGAGCCTGCCCATGCGGCACCACCGGGTAAAAGAACCCCACGACGTAAACGCCGCGCTCGAGCATCGCTTCGGCGAACCGTTGCGAAAGCGCCGCGTCCCCGAGCAGAATCGGCGTGATCGGATGCGAGCCGGGGATGATCTGAAATCCGCGCGCGCTCATTTCCTCGCGGAAGAACCGGGTGTTTTCATCCAGCCGGTCGCGTAGCTCCGTGGAAGCGCTGATCAGCTCCAGCACTTTTAACGACGCGCCCGCAATTACCGGCGCGAGCGTATTCGAGAACAAGTATGGCCGCGATCTCTGACGCAGCATCTCGATGATTTCGCGGCGGCCGCTCACATATCCGCCACTCGCGCCGCCCAGCGCTTTGCCGAGCG
Source organism: Chthoniobacter sp. (assembly GCA_028293645.1). Lineage (GTDB taxonomy): Bacteria > Verrucomicrobiota > Verrucomicrobiia > Chthoniobacterales > Chthoniobacteraceae > Chthoniobacter. Next base: position 5,089 of record JAQGOK010000071.1, on the reverse strand, counting down.
TGCCGGTGAGAATATCGATGCGTCCGCCGACGCCGCAGTGCTCCGGAGTCCCGCGTCCACTTCGTCCGAGAAATCCGACCGCGTGGGAGTCATCGACCATCACCAGTGCGTCGTATTTCTCCGCAAGCGAGCAGACTCCGGCAAGATCGGCGATGGTGCCGTCCATCGAGAAGACGCCATCGGTAACGATCAACCGAAAGCGCGCCCCGGCTGCTTCGCGCAGCCTCGCCTCCAGGTCGGCCAGGTCTCCGTTTCGGTAGCGGAAACGCCGCGCCTTGCAGAGCCGCACGCCATCGATGATCGAGGCATGGTTGAGCGCATCGGAAATGACAGCGTCGTCGGCTCCGAGCAGCGTCTCAAAGACCCCGCCATTTGCATCCCAACAGGACGAATAGAGGATGGTATCCTCCGTCCCGAGGAAGTCGCTGAGCTTCGCTTCCAAAGCTTTGTGCAACTCCTGCGTGCCGCAGATAAAACGCACGCTCGCCAATCCGTAGCCCCACCGATCCAACGCTTCGTGCGCGGCCTGGATAACCTCCGGATGACTCGCCAGCCCGAGGTAGTTGTTTGCGCAAAGGTTCAGCACTTCCTCTCCCGCACCGACGCGCACCCGCGCTTGTTGCCGCGTGCTGATCACACGCTCGCCTTTGTAGAGTCCGCTTTCGCGCAAGCCGGCAAGCTGTTCTGCGAGATGCTCCTGGAGTTTGGAGAATGGTGTCATTCGGATCCAGAGATCACTTTCCCGAGGGTGCCTTATCTCCAGTTGGAGACGGAGCGGGTGGGAGCGGGATCGGCTGACGCTGGAAGACGCTGCCGAGTGGCGCCTGGTTCTTCGTCTCACCGCCTGTCGCAAGGTAGAAACCTTCGCCAGCAATGCCGCCGTCCATGTTGTCCAACGGAGTCTGGTCGGCGGTGAACTTCGCGCGCTGCAGGGACACCCAATCGCCGTCGAGGGTCCGCACCCATCCGTTGCCGAAACGGGCGCGTCGCACTTCCCCGGGGCTCTTGCCGTCGCGGCGGAAGTCCTCGACGAACGAGTAGAAGCCGGCGAGCGGCTTGCCGCCGGTGATCGTGCGGAAAGTGGCGAGCTGCTTCCAGCGGTTCTCGGCAGGCAGGAAAAAGTATCCAGTGAAGGTCGTCTTTTCGCCTTCGACCACTCCGCGCACGCAGAAGCGGCAGGTCTCTCCAATCGTCCACGGGTAACTCCACATCGACTTGCCGCCCGTCCCTTCGCCACCGAAGCGACTCACCTTCACGTCCGGCTCCGAGCCGAGGACCTCGGTCCGTTGCTCGGCGGGCGTTTGGTCTGCTTTGGCCGTGAGGTCGTGCGGATTGACGGGATCCCAGACGGAAAAGAGCACCACCTTGTTGCCGTTCGCGAGTTCCTGAATGCCAAAGTAACCGTGGTTGAATCCGCAAGCCATGAAGTAACTGCCCGGCGTGGATTGTTCGACGGTTAGCTCGAGATAGAAAAGGTCAGCCTTTGGCGCCGGCCAGCGAAGATGCACCGAACGGGCGGCACGTGGTGGGCTTGGTGCCTGGGCAGGCGCTACCGAAGCAAAGGCGCTGAGTAAGAGGACGTGGAGCGAAAGACGGGTGGCGTTCATAAGTCAGCGGAACACCTTCCAATCGAGGATTACCTTGCCGCTCTCCCCAGTCTGCATCGCGGCGAACCCACGTTCGAATTCATGGGCTCCAAAGCGATGAGTAATTACCGGGCTGATATCCAGACCGCTCTGGATCATCACCGTCATCTTATACCAGGTCTCATACATCTCCCGACCGTAGATACCTTTGAGCGTCAGCATGTTGAAGATCACCTGATTCCAGTCGATCGCAATTTCTTCGCTGGGGATACCCAGCAGCGCAATCTTACCGCCATGCGCCATGTGGCTGATCATCTCGCGGAAAGCAGAAGGATTGCCGCTCATCTCGAGGCCGACATCGAAGCCTTCCACAATCCCGAGTTGGCGTTTGACGTCGTCAAGTGAGCCATCCCGCACGTTCAAGGCGACATCCACGCCCATGCTGCGCGCGAGTTCGAGACGGTGTTCATTCACATCCGTAATGACCACGTAGCGGGCTCCGGCGTGGCGTGCGACGGCCGCGCCCATCAAGCCAATCGGTCCGGCGCCTGTGACGAGCACGTCTTCGCCGAGAAGATCGAAGCTCAATGCGGTATGCACTGCGTTGCCCAGTGGATCGAAGATGCTGGCGACATCAAGGTCGATGCCATCGCGATGGTGCCAGACATTGGTCATCGGCAGCGCGATGAATTCGGCAAAAGCGCCCGGACGATTGACCCCGACGCCGCTGGTATGTGCGCAGAGATGACGCCTCCCCGCGAGACAGTTGCGGCAGCGGCCGCAGACCACGTGGCCTTCACCGCTGACGATCTCGCCGGGAAAGAAGTCCGTTACATTGGTGCCAACCGCCACCACTTCGCCGACGAACTCATGGCCCACCACCATTGGCACCGGGATGGTTTTCTGCGCCCAGGCGTCCCATTTATAAATGTGCAGATCGGTTCCACAGATGCCGGTGCGATCGACCCGGATGAGCACGTCATTGATACCGGTGTCGGGTTCCGGCACGTCTTCGAGCCAGAGCCCCGGCGTTGCGTGACGTTTGACGAGAGCTTTCATGCAGGAAGAATCACGGGCCGATTCCTAGCCAGCCACTCGATGCGGCTCAAACGCGAAAAGAGGCTATGACAGGCTCTCCGGCCGGTTACTACATCCCGCGGGTGCGCAGCTGCCTTTTCAGAAGCTGGTAAACCGCGGCGAGCAGCGCGAGCGAGGAGACCATGAGTACGCCGATATTGAAGGTGTGAACGGTGCACCGGAGCGTCTGCTGGTAAAACTCGAAGTCCCAGCCTTGCTTCCGGCGCAGCAGAGGGACGTGAAAGTTCTTCTCGGGGCTGAAGAACACGTTGATCGCCTCCACTCTTCGGTAATCGCTCTGCTCCGTTTCTGCTTTGGCCACCAGATCGGAGACCTTCTGATTTGTATAAAGCCGATCAACCGTCACGGAGAGCGTCTTGCTCCGCAAACCGCCGGCATCGAGCGCTCCGCCCGCGATGATCTTGTCGATCCGCCGCAGACGTTTCTCAATTTCAGGGAGCGAGCCGCTTTCCATGCCGCTCAGCAAAGCGAGCGCATCCTTTAAGTCTTCGAGCCGCCGGTCATCCGCTTCGGTTCGTTGTTTGTTGGCGACCAGCGCGTCGATTTGCGTCTGAAGCTGATCCTGACGAATGGCGAGTGGGTTCAGCTTGGCCTGTGCGACGATCAACCCTTCATAGCTGTAATGTGTGGCGATAAAGCGGCTGATCAGAGGTACGCGTAAAGCCGCATCATCGCGCGGCGTCGCATCGCTCGCTTCCGGATTGGTCGAAAACCAGCGCTTAAGAGTGTAGATCGAGTCCAGGTCGCGATTCATCTCCTGGTACTTAATCAGCGCTCCGCCGAAAATGAGCTGAGGGATCAGCACCAGCGGGACGAAGTTCGCCGCGGCCTTGGCATCCGTCACCAGTGCCGAGATCAACAGCCCAAGGCTGGTGCCGCTCGCCGCCGTGACGAACATATAGCCGAAGTACTGCCAGAACATGCCCCGGATCTCCAGGATGGAGTTGCCAACGAGAACGAAGAGCGCGCATTGCGCCGCTGAGAACAGGGCAAGGGTAAGGAACTTGGCCGTGATGTAATAAGGAAGCCGGACGTCCAGGTTGCGTTCCCGATGCAGGATCACGCGGTCCCGGATGATGTCATCAACGCTGTTCATCAGCGCCAGGAACATGGCGACCAGCAGCGCGATGAAGATGTAAGTCGGGATATGGAAAGCCGTCGCAAAGTCATACTTACCGCTCTCGTCGTCCGTGAAATAGAGCGCCCAGCCAATCAGTGACGCGAGCGCCGGGGGCACGATCGCGGTGATGATCAGATTGCCACGGTTCCGGAACTTCGCGACGAACGCCCGCTGCATCAGCGTCTTGAACTGCGTCCACTCGTCCCGCCAACGGATCGGTTCGCGCTGGCGGAGCGTCGCGGTTGGGTTCAGCAGCGGCGCAGCGGGTTGCTTGCGGACGTTAACCTGCCGCGCTTCCTGGAGAAGTCGGTGCGCATCGTATTTGTCCCGCCAGTAATCGGGAGAGAACCGGCGCGCCGGAACGAGCTGCCCTTGGGAGTTCTCTTCGTAGATCACGTCCCCGCTGAGGTCGCGCAGCGGCGTTTCCAGCACGTCAAAAATGAACTCCGGACGAGTCGTCCCGCAGGCTGGGCAGCCGCCAAGTTCCGTTCCGAAGTGCTGCTCGTGTTCCGCCGCCGCGAAGTAGGCAAGCATCTCGCTGGGCGTGCCGTAGAAGACCATCCGCCCGCCTTTATCGAGCAGCAGCGCCTTGGAAAACATCTGGAAGAGCTTGCTGGTTGGCTGGTGGATCGTAACCAGCACAATCTTGTTGTGCGCCATCGAGCGGATGATCTCGATCACGTGCTCGCTATCTTTCGAACTTAACCCGCTGGTCGGCTCATCGAACAGGAACACGTCCGAGCCGGAGATCATATCGAGGCCGATGTTCAGCCGCTTCCGCTCTCCGCCGGACAACTTCTTCTTAACAGGATTGCCAACGATGTTGCCGCGCCGCTCACTAAGTCCCAGCTCGGTTAGTTTCCCCTCAATCCGTCGGTTGCGATCGCGCCGTGACAGGTGCGGGGTGCGGATCGCGGCCGCATAACTCATGTTCTCCTCGATCGTCAGGTGATCGTCGAAAGCATCGTCTTGCGGGATATACGCGACGAAGCGTTTCAGCGCGTCGAGCTGCGCATAGAGCGACTGGCCGTTGAGCAGAATCTCGCCTTGCGCTGGCTGGAGTTGTCCGGCCATCGCTCGCAGCAGCGTTGATTTGCCACAGCCGCTCGCGCCCATCACGCAGACCATTTCGCCCCGGTTGATCGTGAAGCTCAGGCCGTCGAGCGCGATCTCGGTTTTACGAAAACGGTGTGTGATATCCCGCACTTCGACTTGCGAGATGATGTTTCGCTCTTCTTCGATGATCCGTTCCGCGAAGTTACAACGCAGGACCTGACCCGTATCG
>JAQGOK010000063.1 GCA_028293645.1 Chthoniobacter sp. | reverse complement strand
GCGAAGTCCTGCGCCACGGATTTCGCATCGACGATCACCTGCGTCCGTTGCGGATCGTTTTCAGGCAAACGGTCGAACTTTTCGCGCGCTTCCTTGCTCCGCTTTTCCAGCGTCTCGGCCGAAGCCCGGAGCTGCACCAGCAGATCGTAAAGCTGCCGCTGCGCTTCGAGGGTCTCGAGCCGATTGGTTTCGAACCCTGCTTGCGTAATCGTCACCTGCAGCGACCGCGACTCGGAGCGGTTTCCTTTCAGATCGGTCGCCACCAGCTTCGTCGTCACCAGGTCGCCCGCGCGAACACCTTGTTCAAAAAGGTCCCATCGGCGCGACACGCCCGCTTTGGCCCCGGGCTGCTGGGCGAGCGACTTCGTCTGCCACTTGCCCTCGTTGATTTTCACGAGCTGCGAAACGTCGGCGAGTGCTTGATCGTCGCTCGCCGTGCCTTCCACATCGACGATCTCGTTGGCCGCCAGGATGAGGTCCTGTTTGGGAAGGGTCAGCTCGATCTGCGGGAGAAGATCGGGCTCGGCTCGCAAGGCGTATTCGGGGCTGAACTTGTTTTCAAAACCTGTCGCGGCCGCGGTCAGGGCCACGCGATAGGTGCCCGAGGTTTGCAAAGCCACTCGGCCAACCAGCGTCTGGCCGTCCGCGGTCAGCGGCACGGTGAGCGTTTCGTTGCCTTGCTGGATGCGCAGTTCGGCGCTGCGCACCGGCTGGTTCGTTTTCAGGCGAAGCTCGACTTCACTTCCCTCCGGTCCGACGAGATCACCGTTCTCCTCCGTGACGGTGCGAGCCGCCGCATTGAGGTACGCCGGCGGCACGTAGTGTTTCTCGAACGCGATCACGTGCGGACGGGCGACGGTTTGGAGGCGGTATTTCCGCGTGACTGCGTCGCCCGCATAGACGCGATAGAGCACGTCTTCCCGGCCCACTTGAATGGTCGCGGAAAAGCGATCCGGGCCGACTGGCGTCATCTTCACCCGCTCACCCCGCCCCTGGGTGATCAACTCCACCTGCGCGGAATGGGTGCGCTGGCCGGAAGTCTCGATGATCAGCGGAATCGTCTCGCCCTGTGCCACAAGCTGCTCGGGAGAATGTGGCTCGACGATCCTGACCTTCACTCGCGAAACGCGATCCAGATTGGCGCCCGGAGCAAACGCCCGGAGCAAGAGCGTGCCGAACTGGCCGCCGCTCAAAATGAACGCGGCCACGCAAGCGAGGGCGATGAGCGCCGCCACGCCTGTGTAGCGTCGCAGCAGATTCATCGGCAGCAGTTTTTCCATGCTCAAACCTTCCATCCGGCGCGCGACATCGGACTGGAGCAATGCGCGGAATTGCTCCGAATCGAATGCCGGATTCGAACGCGAGTCGCCGAGTTCGACGGCGGAGAGCAGATCCTCGCGGAGCTTGGGCTCGGCGTGTTCGATCAGCCGCGCCAGCCGCCGTGGATCCGGCGAATGCAGGAGCAGACGGACACAGGCGCGCCACTCGACCACGATGACGGCGGCATAAGCAGTGAGGCTGAGCGCCCAGCGCACGCCATCCGGCAAGCGCACGAGCCGATCGAGCAGAGCAATCAGCATCATCGTTAACAGGAGCGTCGCCACCGCCGCACAGATGCCCCGAAACAGAATCAATCGACGCCGCCGCCGCGCAAAGGCGCGCAGCTTTTGCAGGATAAGAGGATCGATTTGATGGCTCATGGATTCAGGAGGTTTGAACCGAAGACATTGGGCGGTCTGGCAAAAGGGCGAATCAAAGCAGGCCCGTGCGTTTGCGGATGATCCACTCGGTTGCGAGCAAGAGGATGATCGGCACGAACCACCAATAGCTCTGCCAAAGGATGGTGTCGCTCTCGACCACGCGGCCCCGGCTTAACGGCGCCAGCACCTGCGCGAGGCGGCTGATGTTTTCTTCGCGCAGATACTGGCCGCCACTCAGCGCAGCCACTTCGCGCAACAGATTCTCGTTGAGGCTGAGCTGGGTTAGCTCGCCCGTTTCGCGCGGCTCGACCCTGAACTGGGCGCGGGCCTTCAACTCGTTCGACGGCACCGCCAGGGACTCGATCGCGACCTCATACGCGCCAACTTCGAGCGGTGCGCTCTGGCCTCGGAAAAGTCCGCCGGCGTTGTCATCCGGCGCGAGACGCATCGTGGCCACTCGCGTGCCCTCGCGGTAAAGCACTGCGTCCACCGCCGCGTTGGTGACGGGTTTGCCCTCGCCGTCGCGGAGCCGAACGCGCAGATCGGCGGAGTCGCCGGGCTGGTAGGTGATTGCGCCCGCGTCGAGTGACACGAATTTGTCGCGCACGGAAAACGGCAGCTCCGCGATCCAGTTCGCGATCTGGTTCCAGTATCGCGTGTGATGCTGATCGGCGACGCGATAGCGCCAGCGCCACGAGTCATCGAACGCGTGATAGAGCACCTTGCCCGCGCCGAAGGGCCGGAACACCACGCTCGCGAGCTTTTGCTCACCTCGCTCCAACTCCAGCAGCACCGTGCTGCCGGCCAGTGCCGTGGCGCCCGAATGCCAGTGCGGCGGCGGGAGATTCCTCCACGTCTCTGAATTTTGGGCCGCATCGGAGGCGAGCACGAAGGGCGAAAGCGCCGAGCTCTGCGCGGTGAGAACCAGCCGCCCGAAGCCTTCCCGTACCGGCTCGGTCTTCCACTCGATCGGAAGCAGCGGTTCCAACGGAGTGCCCGCGTACTCACGGAGCGAGCCGCGCGGCCCATCCACGAAGAGAATCGCACCGCCGCGTTGGCTCGCAAACTCCTGAATCCATTGCAGCTCGGCCGGCTTCAAAAGACTGCGCGGCACATCACCGAAAATGATCAGGTCGTAAGTTGCGAGGGCTGCCGCATCGGTCGGAAATGCGCCGGAGCGATCACCGCGAGCAATCACCGCTTCGACCGCGCCGGCACCAGCGATGACGGCGTTGATCTCCCACTGTTCGTCACGCTCGAAAAGATTCCGCAGATAGCGCGATTCCCACCGCGGGCGGCCATCGACGAGCAGGACCTTGCGCTTTTGAGTAATGGCCCGCAGCCGCAGACTGCCATGGTTGTTGGCGGTGTTGCTTTCTCCCACGACCGCCGAAACGACGGCCTGAAGTTCGACCGCGATGCTTGAAGCCTGCACGTCCGCCTGGCTCGTTTTGAGCCGCTCTCGCGCGACATCGCCGAGCGGAAACTCGAAAGGAATCTTCCGGAGGTTTTTGCCTTGGGTGACAAACGGCTGCTCCCAGAGAACTCGCTCGCCGTCCTTCAACGCGACGGTGAAAGCCTGCCCCGCTGGCATATCGTCCTTCAACGTGAGCTGGCCGCGCACCCGATCTTCGAAAAACACCGCTTCGGGTGTCTCAATCTTCACGACGGCAAGATCGCGCGGCCGCGTGATGCCGCCGAAACCGACCGTGTAAATCGGCAGTTCGCGAGCGGCGAGGATCCTCGCGAGTTCGATCGGGGACGTGCCGACGTTGTGCTGTCCGTCGCTCAGCAGGACGATCGCGCCGCGCTGGTCCGGTGCCTGACTTTCGAGTCCGGTGCGAATGCCGGTGCTCAAGTTCGTCACCTCGCCGACTGGTTTCGGAAGCTCACTCGGGAACGACGCATCGCTGCCGGCCCGCTCCCACAACTTCTTCGCGGCGCTGCCTTGCAGATCGAAGAGCTGCACCTCGAACTTCTCCACGAGCTCACGAAGCAGAGGTTGCTCCCGACCTTCCAGCAGAAGTCGTTGCAGCCGTTGAAAACGTGGCAGCGCGTCGAACTGCGCAAGCGCACTTTGCAAAATTCCGCTGCTTCCGTTGGGGTTTGCCTCCCCGAGCTGGCGCTCGAAAGTCTGGTCCACCTCAGCCCGCCAGCGGCGCGCCACTTCCCAAAACTCTCCGAGCCGGGTGTTCCTCCGCGTTTGCTCCGCGACTCGCAGCTCCGGCGCGATCACGTCCTGGGCTGGGCCTTCCAACTCGCGGCGAAACGCTTCCAGGCGAGCGGGCGCGAGCTGACTCTTTGCAAGGTGATCGCGTACTTCGACGATCTTTGCCTGAACAGTGTCGGCGAATCGCTTCCACTCGTCGGTGGTTGGATTGGTGAGACTCTTCGCCAGCTCGACCGTGGCTTGAGCGTCGGCCAGGGCTTCACTGGCGCGCGGCAGTTCCATCGACACGGCATTTTCCGGGAGCAATCCGAGCCGATGCAGGATGGCCACTTTCCGTCCGAGCTCCATGGACGTGTCGGTCAGCTCCATGCTCTTGGAGCCGTCGATGAAGACCCACAAACGCGAGAGCTGCCCGATCGTTTTGCGATGATGCAAAATCGGGCCGCAGAGCATCAGCACGAGCAGCATCACGGTCAGCGCTCGAAGCGTCGGGAGCACGCGATGCGGCCATCCTCCAAGCGAGCGCGTGTCGCGCCGATAGAGCAGCCAGGCGGCGGTGCCGAGCAGAAGTCCGACGGCAACTCCGAGCCACCATGGCCAGTCACCGACGAGCCGCAGGGAGGTCTGAACGCGCTCGTTCATATCCGGCCGCCCGCGCGGGCGAAACGTTGCTGCAACAGCATTTCCGCGAACAGCAACGCGAGCACCGCCCAGAGCAGAGGGCGCCAGAATTCCATGCCGAAGCGGCGGCTGCGATCGAGTTGCTTGAATTCGTCGCCGCTCCGGACCAGCGCTGCGCCGTGGGTTTTTGCCAGATCCGCGATCTCGGTGGCGGTGAGTTTTGCCAGATCCGATTCCCGGCGCGAAGCATTCACCACGTAGTGCAGCGGCGACCCGCCGGGGGGCAGGAGGGTGTAGAGGCCGGGCTGCTGCGTGCGGGTGAATTCAACAACTCCGCGCGTGCCCTTTTTGACGACCGGCAGTTCCGTGCTCGTGCCATCCGGCAGCGTGAGCCCCGCGGACTTGCCGGCGTCGTTGGCATTCAACAAAGCGACAATCGGTTTTCCGACATCGAGATTGCGGGGCGGGAAAACGGTCGAGGCGAGATAAACGCTGAGCCGTTGCATGAGCGGCAGATAGAACGGCCGCGTCGGCAGATCGCTCCAGTCCGCATCACACGGCAGCGCGCAGGCGATCACGCGGCCTTCGCCGAAGGATTTCTCCACGAGGAACGCGTCGCCGCTTTCGAGGCGCGCCAGCGTCGTGAGCTCACGCGTGCCGGCTCCGCCGAGTTCCTGCAGGCGAAACCACATCCTGATCTGCGCCCCAGCGAGGCTGCCGTTGCGCGGATCGTTGAACAGCTCGAGCGCGGGATTTTCGTAGCGCTGCGAAACGACGCCGGTCACGGGACCGCCCTCTTTCAGATCGCCCGCCAGCGCACCGTAGCTCATCGGCAGAAGACCTGCGCCGTCCCTGGCGAGCGCGCTTTCATACCAGCCCGCGTCGATCCGGTTTCCGGGGAAAATCAGAAGCCCACCTCCATTCCGCACGAACTCTTCCAGCGCGCGGACCTGTTCGTCGCTGAGTTTGCGGACATTGGCGAGGATCACGACCGCGCTTTCCGCGACTGCCTGCGCAGTGAGCCGCTCCGGTGAAAGCACCGTGGTTTTGATGAGGTCCGCAAGTTCCACGCGACCCCCTGAGCCGTAGGGCTGCAAAGCGATTTCGAGGAAGTCGGTTTCGCCTTTCAACGGGTCGGGATGGGGATCGCCGTTGATGAGCAACACCGGCAGTTTGTCGCGCACCGGAATCGTCGCGAGGAAGCTGTTGTCCGCCTTCAGCGGATCTGCGTCGGCGAAGACTTCGATGACGTGGGAACCGGCGGTTTCGAAGGCGTGCGAGAAAAGCACCTGCGTTCGCTCACCGGCGCCGAGCTTCACCTGCGACACCGCCTTCTCCTTGCCATCGACTTTGAAGTAGAGCCGCAGGTCCGGGTAACTTGCTTCGCCGAAGTTCCGCACCGTGGCGTAGATCTGGATCTTCTGCCCGACACCAATCATCAGCCGCGAAAAGTCGAGCGACTCAACGGCGACATTGTCGCGGACCTCGCCACCGACGTCCCAAAAAGTGATCTGCGGAGCGACCGGCAAGTGGCGCAAGCGCTCGATCGTCTGACCAAGCAAAGCGTCTTCGGTCGCCTCGAAACTCACCCGCTGGAAGTCACTGATCAGGATGATCTGCCGGCTCGGCTCATGCATCTGGCCGAGGATGCCCGCCGCAGCATCAAACGCCGCCGGGACGCGCGCCACGCCCGCACTAGCGCTCACGCGGCCAACCGCCTGCGTGAGTCGCGCGAGGTCATACGTCGGTTGATCGAGCAACGTCGCGCCGCCCTGACCGAGCAGAACGACCTGCGCGTCAGAACCGCGTGGCAGCTCATTGAGGAGCCGCGCGGCTTCGTCGCGAGCGAGTGAAAAATTGGACGTGCCGGCGCGGCTCGCGTCCATCGAGTAGCTGTCGTCGAGCAGGATCAGCGTGGACGTTTTGGCCGTGCCGAGAAGCTGCTGAACGCCGGTCCAGATCGGACGCGCCATGCACAACGCGAGGACCGCCGGGATCGCGGCGCGCAACGCGAGCAGGATCCACTGCTCGATCTTCACGCGCCGCCGATTGGTCCGCAGCACCTCTTCGAGCAGGTGCATCGCGCCCCATTTCACCACGCGAAACCTGCTCTTGTGGAAGAGATGGATGAGGATCGGAACCGCAAACGCAGCCAGTCCGCCGAGCAACGCCAGATTGAGGAAAGTCACTGGCGCGGAGGGCGAATGCGGGGCTGGGGAAGAGGCGTCAAAGCCAACACGACTTAGCCGCGCACCCGTCGGCGGGAAACGTAAGCCGAGAGCGCATCGGCGTACGGCTGGTCCGTGGTGAATGGAACCAAGTCGATCTTGTGACGGCGGCACCCACGCACGAGTTCGTTGCGAAACGCTTCGAGGTTGCGCAGGTAAGCTTCACGCAAAAGCGCCGGATCGAGCAGATGCTTGTGCGCGGGTTGCTCGAGCGACTCGAACTGCGTCCATTGCTTGAACGGGAACTCGAGCTCATCCCGATCCCAAATTTGGAAGATCAGGATCTCGTGATGCGCGTGGCGGAAGTGCGCGAGCGCCTTCAACAGTGTCGGCACATTGCCGAAGCAATCGGAAAGGATGATCAGCAAACCCCGGCGGTGCAGCTTCGGCACGAGATCGTGGAAGACGTCGCCGAGCTCGGTTTCACCCGCCGGTTCGCTCCGTTGGAGTTCGTCGATGAGCACGCGGAGATGACTCACCCGGGAGCGCGGCGGAATGTATTTGCGGATCTTCGTGTCGAAGGTGACCAGCCCCACGCTGTCCTGCTGGCTGACCATGAGGTACGAGAGGCAAGCCGCGAGGCGCGTGGCGTATTGATACTTCGTCACGCCGCTCGCGCCGGCGTAATTCATCGAACCGCTGAGATCCAGGAGCAACGTCGCGCGGAGGTTCGTCTCCTCTTCGTATTCGCGAATGTAAAAGCGATCGCTGCGACCGAAAACCCGCCAATCGATGTGTCGGATTTCGTCGCCCGGCACATACTGGCGATGCTGCTTGAACTCGACCGAGAAGCCTTTGTGCGGCGAGCGATGCATGCCCGAGCAGAAGCCCTCGACCACTTGCTTCGCGACGATCTGCAGGCTGCTGATCTTTTGCAGATCGGCAGGAGTGAGGAAGTCGGAGACGTGAGCCACGGGCGGGGCAAATTCTGAATTATGAATTGTGAATTTACGATTCTGCGGTGGTCTTGACGATCGCGGTGAGGATGCGAACTAGCTCGGCAGAACTTTCAGCGAGAGGCTCGAAGTCGAGCGAGGGGAACTCCCTGCAGTCGCGAAGGACACGCAGCCAAAAGTTCGTCTCCCGTGCTTCCTTCAGCGCAATACTCATCTTCGACAGGAAGTCCGCACGGCTTTGTCCCGCCTGAGCCTCCTCGATGTTGGCGCCGATACTTGTGCCCGATTTAATCAACTGCCGGCTGAGCACATACTCCCGCTGATCCTGCAAACGCCGGCAGATCGCCACCACTGCCAGCGCAAAGGCATACGCCTTCTCCTGAACAACGTTGTCCTTCACCCGAGGTCTCTGAATTCAACATTCATCATTCAGAATTCAGAATTGTCTCTTCGCTTCACCTCGCGGGACTGCCTTCAGGATGCGCACGATGATGTCGTCCACTTTGATCCCCTCCGCCTCGGCGTTGAAAGTCGGCACCACGCGATGCCGGAGAACAGGGAGCGCGAGCGCTTCGATGTCATCGATGGTGACATGGAAACGGCCACGCAAAACTGCGCGGACCTTGGCCGTGAGCACCAGGTTTTGACAGGCACGTGGACCCGCGCCCCATTCGATGAGGTCTTTGACGAAGGCGGGCGCTTCCGGATTGTGCGGGCGCGTGAAGCGGACCAGGTCGAGCACGAAGTCCATCACATGGTCCGGCACCGGCACTTTGCGCACCGCTTGCTGAAGCGCAATGACCTGGGCGCCGTTGATGATGGGATGAAGCTCGGCCGAGAAAGTGCCGGTCGTGCGCGCGATGATTTGCCGCTCATGCTCGCGATCCGGGTAATCGACTTTCACCAGGAAAACGAAGCGATCCTTTTGCGCCTCGGGCAGCGGATACGTGCCCTCCTGTTCGATCGGATTTTGCGTCGCGAGCACGAAGAAAGGTTCTTCGAGTTTCAACGTGTGACCGCCGACCGTCACGTTGTGCTCCTGCATCGCTTCGAGCAGTGCCGCCTGAGTCTTGGGCGGCGTGCGGTTGATCTCATCCGCGAGGAGCATCTGGGTGAAAATCGGGCCTTTCTGGAAAACGAACCGCCGATGGCCGGTCGCGGGATCTTCCTGAATGATATCCGTCCCGGTGATGTCGGACGGCATCAAGTCGGGGGTGAACTGGATCCGGCGAAATGACAGATCCATGGTCTGCGACAGGGAGCGAATGATTGCCGTCTTGGCCAGGCCGGGCACGCCTTCCAGCAAACAGTGACCGCCCGCGAGCACTGCGATGACGAGCTGTTCGATCACCTCCTCCTGGCCGACGATGAAGCGCCCCATCTCATTGGAGATCTTGCGGAATGCTTCGACGAGCAACGCCGCGGCCGCCTTGTCCTCCAGCGGTACAGCGGGCGGTGGATCGATGAGCTCAGCGGTGCTGGGTGTGGACATGGGAAAGGTCTGGAGAAAGGACAACGCCGTTCGGCAATGATGCAGCGAACGGCGTTGGAAAAACTACGGGATGAAGATCCCGGGAGAAATCACGGCATCGAGTCGAACCCAGTCCGAGGCATGGAATCCCACGCACCGGCTGGTCCTGCACCGAAGCTGACGCTCTCCCCTGCGGCAAACCACTCCGAGTTGAACCACTTCTTCAGAACCGGGTCTTCCGCGAGCTGCTGCCAGCTCGAGAGCTGTGCGACGAGATCCTCGCCATCGTCCGGAGTGACCGCGTTGACGACGTATTGCGACACCTGTGTGGAGACCTGCGCGACCTGACGAGCCGGATGGTGCCCTTGCCAAAACTGAGGAGCAACCCAGGCAAGCGCCACAGCCGCCGCGGCGGCGAGCACTGCAGCAAATCTCTGCACGTAACGTGGACGGGGACTCATCGTGAGCAGCTTCTCGCGCTGTTCGTTGGTCAGCCCCTCAGGAGGCTTTGCGTTCTGCCGCTCAAAGCCGTGTTCAAGAAGCATCGCGATATCGATGATTTCGTAAACGTCGTTCCGGCATTCCTCGGAAACCGCGAGCATCGACTCCACGTAGATGCGCTGATTCGCTTCCAACTCGTTCAGCGCGTAGTCGGTGAGGTCCTGATCTGAAATGGTGCTGCGCATCACGCCGCTCCTTTCTTGAGGTAGATGATCTTCTCGTCCTTGTCGTCGCGCTCGAGCTTGTTGCGGAGATTGCGCATCGCCGCGTTCAAGATGAAGCCGACATTCCCGACGGAGAGCCCGGTGATGTCGCTGATCTCCTGGTAGCTGTGATGGTGGTGAAAGCGGAGCCGCACGACTTCCTGCTGGTTCTTCGGCAGCTCTTTCACGATCTGCATCAGCCGCTCCACGCGTTCCTTCCGCTCCAGCTCCATCAGCGGAGTCAGGCTCTCGCATTTCTTGTTCTCGAATTCCTGCGCCTCGACGTAAATGTAACGGTCTTCCTTCTTCAGCGACTTCAGGGAGCAATTCCGGCAGACGGTGAACAGCCACTGGGAAAGATGGCCCTCAATCGCCTCCTGCTCCTGATTGTGAAGGCGCATGAAAGTCTCCTGCACCACGTCGCGGGCTCGCTCAATCTCCCCGACGATGCTCATCGAGTACTGCAAGAGCGGTCGTTCGTAACGTTCGAGAGCGGTTTGCACCCAGAGAGCTTTTTTCTTTTGTTTCCCGAACATAGGCTTGGAGAGAAGGAGTCGGGTAAGTAACCCGGTACGGTTCATTTTGCTGTAAAAAAGTTGCGTGCATTTGCCCCAGCGGTCTGGGCAGTCGATGCGTTCCGCTTCATTTCGCGCAGCGTGGCTGCGAATTCGGCCGAATCGCGCTGGGCAACTGCCTCGCCGGCTTTGAGGAAGAGTTCGAGCCAGCGCTTCTGCATGAACTGTGGCGTGCGCGCCTGTAGCAGCCGCGCCCGGGCGATCGCTTCATTCCAGTTCCCGGCGGCACCGATCGGATCTTTCGGCGAATAGACGCTCACCCAATTCTCATCGAGCGCGTTGAAGGCTTTCGTCACGACCAACCCGCCGGGCCCGCGCTTCTCGGGCTTGTCGCGGAAGCTGCCGATCGCGGCCACCTGCGTCCACGCTTCCAGGTTCACCTCGTTGGCGAGAGCCTCGAGCTGATCGTCGGTGACTGGACCGGTCGCCTGAGCAGTACGAGCAGCAGACAGACTCGGCTCCGACTCACTCCAGTAAAGCTTCTGTGTGGCGGGCGGTAGCAGCGCAAAGGGCACGCGTTGGTCTCCAGCAGCCGTCTTGATCACCACTTCCGCCGGTGCGGCGAGTGTGCCTTCGATGATCGAACCGTCGGTGAGCTGGAACGTCTCGGCGCGAAGAAGCGTGACACTGAGCGCGAGAGTGCTGAGGGGAACAATCAACGTGTGGAAAGGCGTTTTCATGTTGCCACATCCACCCAGGCTCCTGCCTTCCATTAGAGAAACTAGTTTTCTGCAGGATCGGAAACCCTCTAAGGCGGCCACTTCATGTACCGCTATTGCTCTGTCCCAGAGGGATCTCAATGATGCCCGAATGTCGCGCACACTCGGCTGGCTGGCTTCCGAACTCGGCGGTGAACTCCTCGGCAATCCGGAGATCGAAATCAGACGAGTGGTTCACCCGTCTTATGCAGAGAACGAGCACGATCTGGCGCTGGTTTATAGTGCGTCCGTCGCGGGAATCGCGGAGGCGCGGGCAGTTCAGACGGCGCTTGTGCCCATGGAGCCGGAGGTGCCCGGGATACCGAATCAGATCAAAGTCGCGCGTCCGCGGGTAACGCTCGCGCGGTTGCTGGAAATCTTCGCTCAGCCTCCTCGCGTCGCGCCGGGGGTGCATCTCTCAGCCGTCATCGATCCCACCGCGGAACTGGCCGAGAACGTTCACGTCGGTCCAAATTGCTCCGTCGGCCCGGACACAAAGATCGCCTCCGGCACGACTCTCGTCGCCGGTGTGCACATCGGTGCGGCGGTGGAAATCGGCGAGGACTGCGTGTTCTTTTCGGGCGTGTGCATTGGCGATCGGGTGCGGATCGGCAGCCGTGTGATCATCAAAGCGAACGCAACGATCGGGAACGACGGCTTCAGTTTTCAAACCGTGGAGCCTGGAAGCGCTGAGCTCACGCGCCAGACCGGCAAAGCGCAACCGACCGACTCGGAGATCCTGCGTATCAACTCGATCGGCACCGTCGTCATTGAGGACGACGTGGAAATCGGCGCCTGCGCCTGCATCGACCGAGCGACGCTGCATGAAACGCGGATCGGTCGCGGCACCAAGATCGATAATCTGGTGCAGGTCGCACACAACGTGCAGGTCGGCCGCAAGTGCGTCATCGTCTCTTTGGCCGGGATCGCGGGCAGTGCGACGATTGGTGATCGCGTGGTAATCGCCGCGCAAGCTGGCATCCCGGATCACATCCAGATCGGCGACGATTGCGTGATCATGCCGCAAGCCGGTGTGACGCGCGACCTGCCGGCCAAGTCGTATGTCGGCGGCAGCCCGGCGGAGCCGCGCAAGGAATTCCTGAATGGCCTGATGCAGATCAAACGCATCCGAACGATCGCTCGCCGAATCAAGGAGTTCGGCGAGAGGCTGGAGAAGCTCGAAGGGCGCTAGGCCTTCGCTTGTGTTCTCCGAGAGGACCGACGGGCGTTCGGACCAATCGCGCGCCCGAATTTGCCAGCGCCGGGCAAGCCGTCTAGCTTCCGCGCCTGTGAAGTCGCGCCTGCCTCTCCTCGCCTTACCGATCGCCCTGGTCCTCAGCTCCTGCGCACAGCACGACCGCGACACCATGGTCCGCGTCAGCGTGCCCAATCAGAAGATGATCGTCTTCAAAAAGAACGTGCAGGTGGCGATGTACGATTGCTCGACGTCCAAGTTCGGCTTGGGCGACGAACCCGGCAGCAATCGGACGCCGCTGGGGAAGCTCTTCGTCGCGCAAAAGATTGGAGGCGGCCAGCCCTCGGGGATGAAGTTTAAGAGCCGCCGACCCACGGGTGAGATCGTCAAACCGAATTCGCCCGGCAGAGACCCGATCGTATCACGCATCCTGTGGCTGAAAGGATTGGAGCGGCAGAACGCCCGCTCCTTTGGGCGCACGATCTATATCCACGGGACAGCCGAGGAGCGAACGATCGGCACGCCGGCGAGCTACGGCTGCATTCGCATGCGCTCGCGGGACATCATCCGCCTCTACAAACAAGTCGGCGTGGGCGCGCGGGTGGAAATCATGGACCGGCCGTTCCCGGCTCCGCTCGTCGCCACAGCGTCGGTCGCGCCGAAGCCGAGCACATCAGCGACGGTGCAAGGCGCTCCAGTTTCGACGAACCAGGTCGCCAGGCCGGCCGCCATTCGGGCGCAGGTGAATGGAGCGCACCCACGGCGCGGCTAACGGCCTCCGGGTCGGAGCTGGAGCCGACGCACGCGAAGGCGCGCTGTGCCTCGCAACGCCTAGTTTGCCGCAGCAGGCGAAGCCACGCACCCTGCACGTCTCCCGCGCAGAGACACTTCACCGAACTAACTCCGACGGCGCGGGCGCAAGCCCAGGAGCGTCGCACCCACGAAGAGCAAACTCGCAGCGCCGGGCTCGGGGACTTGAACCACGAAAATACCGCTGCTGTTATCAAAAAACTCCAGGGTGAAGGCGATCTGAGACAGGTCATTCCACCCATCGCTGAACTGGTTGCCCGGATCGCCCGGGTCAAACCCGATGTTCACCACCTCCCGCAGATCGCCCACTCCGACCTGCCACATGTCACCTTCCCGCGCGATCAAAGCGAGCACCCCGTCCGGCCGTTGCGCCCACAAGGTGGTATCGTTGTCCGGGTTCACGTTCGTGCCCGTCAACGATAACTTGAACGCAACCTGACCCTCATTGTTTGCAGTGACCAGAGCCTCGACCCCCGCCTGCGGTTTGAAGGTCCCGAAAACGACACCCGGCGCAAGACCCGGCGCCTGCGATCCCTCCCTCGCCACCAGATTGAGCGTCCCAGACAGCGAACCCCAGACGCCCGTGTCATTCGCGGCAGTGACGGCACCTGATTCGTGCGACAACGAAGCGACAAACGACACCTTCTGGTTGAGCCCGATTCGCACCCTTTCGAACCCTCGATCAAACAGGACGTCCGTCCCCGTTCCGGGAGCAGCCGCTCCGGCCCGCGCAACGAGCACGAGTGAAGTGGAAGCGTCCGCCGTCCGCCAAATCCCCTGATTGTTCGTTACTCCTGGGTCTTCACTTCCGATGACGCCCGTCCCCCGGATATCCGCGGCAAAAGCCAGCTTTCCGAGGTTGTTGATCGCAGGGTCATAGAAGAAGTCGTAGAAGACTCCCGGCCCAACGCCCGCCAGCGCGTTCTCCCGAGCAGCCAACGTCATCGCGCCGCCCGCGCCATCGGTGAAAATCGCCCGATCGTTCGAATCGTCGATTCCGGTCCCGGTTGTTCCCGCGGTGAAAGCCACCCGCGCGTTTACATTTGCCGCCACTTTATCGAGCGTCGCGTAAACACCACCGGAGATACCCGGCGTCGCCGCGCCCTCACGAGCGATGGGAGGATTCCCAAGCGCGTTGGCAGTCGCCGTCGCCGTCCTCCAAATCGCGCTACCCCCAGTCGTATCACCAAGCATGACGAAACCGCCCTTGGTCTGATGCAGCACCAAGGAACTGTTTTCGAGGGTATAGGTTGCACTCGGGACGCCGATCGCCGTCTTGTTTTCACGGGCGAACAACGTAACGGTCCCGGGAGGAGGCCCGGGATTACTGGACCAAACCCCAAACTCGCTGCCTGCATCGCTCGGACCTTCGACGGTTGAGGAGAACGCGACCCGGCCGTCATCGTCGTAGCTGAGTCGCTGCGCGCTCCCGGTATAGACGGTGGTTGCCTCGGTGCCCGGGGCCGGGGAATCCGAACGAGCCTGGAGCTGAAAGCCGGTGGAAGTCTGCGTCACGAGCACGGAGCTATTGTCAAAACCCGCGTTGATGAACGCTGTGAACGCGACGCGGCCGCTGTTGTTAATGAGCGGCGGGGCAAAAGTGCTGTAGGTCGGACCCGCAGGTGAAGGATCCCCGCTCTCCACGAGAGCCGCGCTCTTTCCAGTGGATGGCAGGAGACACGCCGAAGTGATTAGAACCGCGCTGCATGCTCGCACGATGCGACTCAGATCACCCATTCGAGCCGCAGTTCCGTGACTCGCGAGTGGCAAAGAAGAGGAGTGCGGGAGAAGGGGGAGGCGCCGACTTTTCATGTGCTGTGAAGTAAGGGGAAAGCTGACGATCTGGAGCAGAAGGGGTGGTGTCAGTTACGACGGTTTATCAACCGTCGCAATGGTTCTTTGGAACTGCAGCGGGTGGAGGAGGAAAAAATTATCGCGTCTAGCGTGCCGCCGTAGCTCCGCCGGGGACACGGTGGATGGTATTGTGAATTTCCTGCTCCACTGGACTGCCATCCGCAGCCTGGATTTTGAACTTAATCTTCATCTGCATGCACGGCACCATCTCGGGAAGCTTCAGCAGCAGCGTCTTTTTGTCAGAGGACAGGGTGATGGCATCCAGAATCACGAGTTCCTTCCCCTTCTCCTGCGGATTGCTGACCTTGAAATCCGGTGACCCATAAGCTCCGGTCCACTGATAGTTCCAGCGTTCGACGCTGAAGTTCTCCATGTCCGTGGCGCTCGCCTCGTCGAGCGGGCCGGTGAAGACCAGCTCGATCCCCTCCTTTTTCGCGTGCAACTCGATCGGCATGGTCACCGGTTTCCCCGTGTAGCGAACCCGTGAAAAGCAGCCGAACTTGGCCGCGTCGCTCTGCCAGACGTTCAAGCCGCTGACGTAAAGCTGCCCGTCCTGCGCCTGAAACCGTCCGCGCATGACTCCGCTCGGGAACTTGAATGGGAACTTGATCACCGCGCCCTGCGCGACGCCTTCCACGGTCTCCATTGCGACGCCGTAAAGCAGGCAGTGACCATAGCTCAGGTGCAACATCCGGCCTTCCCATGGGCCCCATTTCCCGCCGCTCACCCACACTTCGCCGCCGGGCGAGTTATCCACGTTCTGCGGCATCCAGACGAGCGGAAGATCATGGCCCTCGATGGGCCTTGGCGTTTCCGTCTTGCCCCAGAATTCCGTTTTGAACTTCTTGCGATCTTCCTCGCTGCTCGGGTTCGCCTCGAACTCCGTTCCATCCGCCGCTTTGAAGCGGAGGGTTTTGTGCGCCGCGGGCGTCATGCCATAAAAGCCGCCCGGCCGGATCACGTTGAGGCGATTCGCGGGCATCCAATGGCCCTGATTGTCGCTGCAGGTCAGGAAATCCTTCGGTCCCATGCCGAGTCCGTTCGGCGCGCGGAGGCCGGTGGCAATGACCTCCAACTTCGAGCCGTCTTTGGAAACGCGCAGCATCGTCCCCTGATGCGGGCTCTGACTGGTCGGGGTCCAGGGCGAGCCTTTCGCGTAGTAGAAGTTCCCGGCGGAGTCCCTCTGCAGATCGAGGGCGAACTCGTGATAGTTATCGGTCGCCACACAGTCGTTGTTGAAGTTCTCGTAAAAGTCCGTCTCGCCGTCGTTGTTCACGTCGTGCAACCGGGTGATCTGATCCCGCCCGAGCACATACACTTTCCCGTCCACCACCTTGCAGCCGAGCGGCTGAAACAGACCCGTCGCGACGCGCTTCCACTTTACGCTCTCCAGCTTCGGATCGAGTCCGCCGACATGCCACACGTCGCCGCTCAGATTCACCAGCGCAGCGTCGCCATTGGCAAAGAAATCGTGGCCGCCGGGACGCAGCCAGGACTTGAATGGATTCGGCTCCGGCAGCGTGATCTCATCGACGACGTAAGGTCCGTCGCCCGTGCCGAGCTTGCCGGTGGTTACCAACGGCTCGCCCCAATGAGCGGGTCCGCCTTTGGTCAAGGCCTCGAGCTCACCGGCGCCCGGTTGCTTCAGCCCGGCCAAGGTCTCAGGAGCCTCGGCCTTGGCGCCGCTCCAGATGCCGATCTGGAAGGTGGCAGGCGCTGTCTGCGGCGGCAGCTTGAGCGTGATGCGCCCGTTAGCCACCGCAAGCTTCGCTCCCGCCGGGGCACCGATGACGTTCGCCACGATCGACTGCGCCGCATCCTCGCTCACCAAGGAGGCACCGCTGCCCGTCGCGGTGCCGGTTGATCCCGCAAGCTCCGCGACGAGCAGGGTCAAGGCGCCCGCGATCTTCGGCATCGCGAAGGTGCGGGTGAAGGTCTTCGCCTCGGCATCGTAGCCGGGCAGTTCGAGCACCGGCGTGACGCCCACCGTGTAGCTCAGGAGCACCTTGTCGCCATGGACGTAAAGGCCCCGCCACTTTGCCGTCTTCCGCGGGAGATTGCCTTGGTGCTGGGGACGCGGATCATCGGTGATCTCGCCATCACTCCAGCCCGCGGCGTAGCCAGTTCTCATCCGCAGCTCGCCGTCCGGCGCAATCTGCCCCTCCAGGCCGCCACGCCCGCGTGGCCATTTCAAAAAACCGCCCGCCCAGGCGGCGCTCACGCGCATCAATTCCGGATCAAAGAGCACCGTCGCGGGCGCATCGGCAGTGCCGACTTTGATCGCGATTCCCTTCGCCGTGATCTGATCTTGGACCTTGAAGCAGCCCGCTTGAAATGGCCCGAGATCCATCTGATCCCAGGGGATGCTGCCGCTTTGAGCGGAACAAAAAGGAGCCGCCCCGAGGCAGGCGGCGAGCGTGAGAATGCGAACGGGAGAGATCATAAAAACGGGAGAACGGATGGGAGACACCGCAGCGGACGGACTGCCTGCCGGGCGAGGATCACTTCGCTTTTTCGACAAACCAGATGTTGCGATAAACCACGGGATTCCCGTGGTTTTGGAGCTGGATCGGTCCTGTTTCGGGACCTTCGGGGCGCCCGGCGGACGTCGTGGTTTTGGGCACTTCGACCCGATCGTGGATCAGCACCCCGTTGTGTCGCACGGTCATCCGCG